>NZ_PDJU01000002.1:0-300000 GCF_004116455.1 Arcobacter sp. F155 | reverse complement strand
TCTTTTCCATACTGTTTATAATAAGTATTAAAAGTATCGTAGTATTTTGAAACACTATTTTCTTGCATAGTTTTATTTACTATTGGTTTGATTAGTTTTTTTAATGCTTCATTTGTATTTTCTTTAAAATAGTTTGTTGCTGAGTGTTCATTTCCTGCTAAAATTTTTTTAGCATCTTCAAGATTCATTTTTTCAATTGCATCAACAAAAATCTTTGCTGTTTCAGGTGCTGCATTTGTTGCTGCATTGTTCATAGACTTGATTAAATCATCTGCAATTTTATCTCCTCCTGCACTTCTTATAAGAGCTTCTGCTTTTTGAAGGTTTTCAGGTAGTGGAATTTTAACATCGGCATTATTTAAATAACCATTTTGTGCTCCTAAAGTTTTTGTAGCATAGTTTACACCAACTTTTAATGCTTCTTTTAAACCCTTTGATACTGTATCTTGAGATAAAGAGCTTGAAACTGTTTGGTCTTGTTTTGTTTCTGTTTTAGTTATGTCATTTACAATCTCTTTTGTGAAGCTATTTAAATCAAAAGCAAAAGATAATGTACTGCATAGTACTAAAGATGAAAGAATTATTTTTTTGTTCATTTGTTTCTTCCTAAAGTTTTTAATATTATATGCTAAAATGCTACAAATTAAAATTAGTGGGATAAAATGATAGAAGAGATTTCGCAATTTTTCTATAGCTTTAAAACAAAAGTTGTAGAATCAAATACTTTAGAAAAAGAGTATGCAAATACAATCTTTGATTTTGCACAGAGAATTAAAGATGAAAAACTAGATGAAGAGTTTAGAGAAAACTTTTTACTTATTTTAGGTTATACCTTAAGATTAGAAGATATTTCACAAAGACTTTTTTTTACTTTCCAAGAAGCAATTTATGCTATTGATTTAGATTTTCAGATGAGAAATGAAGAGTCTAAAAAACTTAACTCAATCGTTTATATCTTAGTTTTAGAAGTTATTTTAAAAGAGCTTCAAAATAAACAAGTAGATGAAAGTTTAAGACAAGAAGCAGTTCTTGCTTATGAAAAACTAGAGAAACAAAAAGCAAAAGAGAATAAAAAATACCATATGTATCAGTACTAGGTATTTTTGTTCCTTGAGTTTGGATAATATCTTTTTTTAGGGATATTATTTATAATTAATGCAATAAAAAGCATTATAAAAGCACCTGTTGCAACAGGAATTAAAACATATAAAAAACCTAGGTTGTGAATCTGTTCACTCCCTATAACTGCAATCAAAGCAGTTGCTCCTCCTGGAGGGTGTAAAGTTAAGGTTACTTGCATCACTAAAATAGAACTAGCCACAGCTAGAGCTGAACACAACCATAAGTAATCACCTAAAAGTTTAAAACTAGTAACTCCAATAATCGCACTTAAAATATGTCCACCTACAAGGTTTCTTGGTTGAGCTAAGGGAGAGTGAATTGCACCATAGATTAAAACAGCACTTGCTCCAAATGAACCAATAACTAAAGAGAGGTCAGTATCATTTAAAAAGCTAAAGTGAATAAATGCAATAGCAATAATTCCTATAAATGAACCTATCCAAGACCAAATAAGGTTTTCAAACTCTATTTTTTCTGTATTTATTTTTTTAAATTTTTTAAAAAACTTTTTCATAAATCATAGTTACCTTCAAAAAATGAAGTATAACTATAATGATTAGCTTATTCTATGACTTGAGTCAATAAGAACTATCATAAAATCAAGAAATGTGAAAAAAAGGGGAAAACTCAGAATTTCCACATTTTTTTTTAATATAATTATTTTTTAGAAAGAGAGAATATGGAAGAGTTAAAAAATTTAAAGATTTTATATATTGATGATGAAGAACCAATTAGAGCCAATGCCGTTGAATATTTAGAGTTTCATTGTGATAATGTTTATGAAGCAAAAGATGGTTTAGAAGGTTTTAATGTCTACAAAGAAGTAAAACCAGATATTATAATTTCAGATATAAAAATGCCATTGATTTCTGGCTTAGAAATGGTTAGAAAAATAAGAGCAACAGATAAATCAACTAAGATAGTTATTGCTACAGCATTTTTGGATACATCATATTTACTTGAAGCAGTTGAGTTAGGATTAGTAAAATACCTTATAAAACCTGTAACAGAAGATAAACTTTTACCAGTTTTAAAAACTTGTGTAAGTGAAATAAGTGATAAAAAGAGTATTTTTACCCTAGAAGATGATTTTGCATTTGATTATTTGAATAAGACTCTTTTTAAAGGAAAAGAACAAATTATCTTGACTAAGAAAGAGTTGCTTTTTCTTGAACTTCTAATAAAAAATCAAAAAAGAACTACAAGTTATGATGAACTAAATACTTATGTTTGGAATGGAAATATGAGTGAAGATGCAATACGTTCAGTTGTAAGAGATCTTAGAAAAAAGATTTCAAAAAGAGCAATAAAAAATATCTCTGGAATAGGTTACCAAGTAAATGTTCAAGAGTAGTATCAAAGTAATTTTACTTTTAGTAGCTTTGGGTATTAATCTTTTTGCTGAAGTAAATAAAGATTCTATAATGAATAATCTATTTGTTTCTTCAGATGGAAAAAACTATAAAAATCTAAAAAGCTTTACAAACTATAGTTTTGCAAAAGAGTTTAAAAACTCTTTATTTATCAAAATTGATATAGATGAAGAACAATTAAAATCAGACTATTATTTAGCATTAAAAGTTAAAGAGGAGTTCTTTTTAGAAACAAATGTATCTTTTACTATTAAAGATAATAAAAAGATAATAAGACTTCATAAAGATATAAAAAAGGATTTGATTCTTCACTTTGATTTTAAAGGAAATATTCCTAATTTTAATATAAATATTCACAATGAGTTTGAGTATAAATATGTACTAAGTGATGAAAAACTCTTTTTTGGTTTAGTTTATGGAATAATGTTATGTGCCTTTTTATATAACTTTGTTTTCTTTTTATATAATAAAGAGAAATCTTTTTTATACTATTCTCTTTTACAGCTTTCAACTTTGATGTTATTACTTGTAGTTGCAAGACCAACAAGTGCATTTGATTATTTTGAGTCAGTTGAAGCAGTATTGATTTTTTTGATAACCACAATATATGTTGTTTCTATTTTATTTAATATGGAGTTTTTAGATACAAAAAGAAACTCTCCTTTAATACACAATATTCTAAAGTTTTTATTAGTTCTGAATTTCCTTGATTTAGCTTTAATGTTTATTATTGAAAGGTCTTTTCTTTATGATTATGTACCTTCTTATGTAATCATTTTAGCTTTATTGATTTCTGCTTTTGTAGTTTTAATAAAAGGTTATAAACCAGCACTTTTTTATATTGCAGGATGGGTAACTCTTTTTGTTTTTATTTTTATTTCAGAGAATAGTTTTTCTGAATATAATGAAGTCTATTTATTGCATATTGGTATTGCTTTAGAGGCTTTGATTTTTTCTTTAGCTTTAGCATATAAAATGAGACAAGCAAGAATTGAAAAAGAGAAAAATCAACAAATAGCTATTAGTCAAAGTAAGCTAGCCTCAATGGGTGAAATGCTTGCTAATATCGCCCACCAATGGAGACAACCTTTAACTCATATTTCATATGTTTTAATGAATTTAAAAACAGCCCATGAAAAACAAAAACTTACAGATGAGTATTTCAAAAGAAAATCAGAAGAAGCAAAGGCTCAATTAACTTTTATGTCAAATACTATTGAAGACTTTTCTAACTTTTTTAAAGTATCAAAAGAGAAAGAGTCTTTCTCTTTGAAAGAGGTAGTAGAAGAGACATTAAATCTTTTAACTGCTAGTATAAAATTAAATAATATAGAAGTTAAAATAGATTCAAAGGAAGATATTTTTATAAACTCTTATAAAGGTGAGTTAGTACAAGTATTGTTTAATATTCTTAATAACTCAAAGGATGAGTTTATTAAAAAACAGATAAAAGAACCTAAAATAGAGATAGTTTTAAGAAAAGATAGAAAAAATGTTTTTATAGAGATTCTTGACAATGCAGAAGGAATAAAGTTTAAAGATATAAATAAAGTCTTTGAACCATATTTAACTACAAAAGAAAAAGGCTTAGGAATTGGTTTATATATTTCAAAAACTATAATTGAAAACAGTATGAAAGGTCAGTTATTAGTTGAAAACATAAAAGAAGGTGCAAAGTTTATAATAAAACTTTGACCCTTTATATATTTAAAACTTGTATCCTATACTTACAAGCGCAAATTTCTTTTCTTTATCAAAGAAGTTTGCATTTGCTTCTTCTTTTATATAGCCATTTTGAAAACTAAGATAAGTGTTTTTATAGTTAAATGGTTCATTCCATTTAAATGTACTTATAAAACCATAAATATCACTACTAACTTTTTCATCAACAAAACTATTGTGTTCTTCATAATCTTTTCTTGCAAAGCTATTTAGTAGTGTTAAGTCAAATCTTTTGCTTATTTGTAAGTTTGCACCTATAGCAAAAGATGCTTTTTTATAAGAGCTTGCTTTTCCATCAGCATCATAAATTTTATATGCAACATTTGTTAAATAAGTTATAGGTAGGTTTTTTATATTTGAGCTAAAATTGTTATCTACTGAGATAGTATGTTCTTTTGCATCTCTTTTTAGTTTTTTAGTTAAAGTATCTTTATCATAATCTACTTCTTTATACTTGTGAGTAATTGAAAATTCATGTGAAGGAAAAAATCTTTTTCCATAGCTAAAATAAGTTCCATTTTTTTTAACTTTAGTTTTTTCTCTTTTTTCATTTGTTAAGTAAGGATTCTCCCATGCTTCATCATAAAAGTTTGTAGTAAATCCAAAATCAAATGAACCGTGAGGTGTCTTTATGTTAGAACCTAAACTGAAATCTCCTAATTGACTATTTACATAAATAGAAGAAGTTTCATTTAAATTGTAGTTAAAATTAAATCCTACATAAGGGAAGTATATTGTTTCTGAGTCAGCTTTTCCTAAAGAAGAGATAGACTTATCACTCTCAACAGAGAAGTTGTCTTTTTCTTTTAATTGTCCAAAGCCTAATTCTATATAATTAGTTTGCTCACTAGCATATAGTGAACAAACCATAAGAGAAAAAAGTAATCTTTTTTTCATTTATAATCCTTTTTTTTAGATTATAAAAGTATAAAAGTAAAAAATGTAGATATTTAGGTATTTTACTTTTTTATTAAATTTTTACAATTTCCTCTTTTACTTCATTGATATCATCAATCACTTTGATAATACCTAAGTCACCTGGGTCAATCATTTTTTCATCTATTAAAGTAGTTTCAATAAACTTCATTAATCCACCCCAGAATTCACTTCCTACAAGGTAAACTCTAAACCCATCTCTCATTTTTCCAGTTTGAGTTAAAGTTACTACTTCAAATAGTTCATCTAATGTCCCAAATCCACCAGGGAAAATAACACAAGCTTTTGAGTATTTTACTAACATATATTTTCTAGAAAAAAAATAGTTAAATGTTAAGTGTTTATTTGTGTATGGATTAACTGATTGTTCAAAAGGAAGGTCAATACTTAACCCTATTGATTCTCCATTTGAAGATTTAAATGCACCTCTATTTGCAGCTTGCATAATTCCATCACCACCACCAGTGATAATATTAATACCTTCTTTAGCTAAGATATATGCTAACTTTTGTGCTTGCATTGCATATACATTTGTTTGTTTTGTTCTTGCACTTCCAAAAATAGTAACGTTGTTTTTTAAACCTTTTAAAAGTTCTCTACCATTTGTGAAGTCATCATTTATTCTTGGACTATATATTACATTGTTTTTTTCCATGATTAACTCCTTTAAATCAAAGCTATGATTATATTTATATTTTCATTATAAACCTTGTAATCTTTTAGAAAACTATAGAGTTTTATATAATTTTAGATTTAATACTCACTTTTATCTCACTAATTTTGGATAAAATGTCATTTTTAATCAGGAGAAATTATTGTTTGACGAAAAAAATATACCTAAACTTATTATTTTTACACCTATTATTACAGCAATATTAATTGCTTTTTTTACAATCTATTTTTTTATTGACAATCAGAACAATTATTTTGAAGAAGAGAGTTTAATTGTTGAAAAAGAGTATTTACAAAAACAAAAGAATATTTTAAAAAAAGAGATTGATTACGCAATAAATTACATAAACCATAGAGTTAAAAACAATGAGTTACTAAGTGAAGAAGAGTTAAAAAAAGATATTTTAGAGTACTTAGAAACTATTAGATATGGAAAACATGGATATTTATGGATACATGATACAAACTACTATTTAAGAGGGCATCCTTTTAGACCAGATAGTATTGATACTTTTGATATTGATTTAAAAGATGCAAAAGGTGGGCTTATTACAAAGAGGTTTATTGATGAGACAATCAAAAATCCTGAAGGTGTTTTTATTGAGTATTATTGGCAAAAGCCACAAGAAGTTAACTTCTCAAAGAAACTTGGATTCTTTAGGCTTTTTGAAAAATACAATTGGGTAATTGGAGCAGGGCTTTATATTGATGATATTCAAGACTCAATAAATGCAAATAAAAAACTTTTAGAAAAGAAAATTGATAAGCACATTAGACTTGTAGTTACAGTTTCATTTTTAGCTATTTTGATAATTGGTGTTTTATCTTTTATCATGTCAAAAAAGATTACACAAGTTTTTAATGCTTACCAAGAAAATGTAAAAAGAAAAGAGTTATTACTAGAAGATTTAAATAGAAACTTAGAATTAAAAGTTCAAAAAGCTATTAAGGAAGTAAAGAAAAAAGATAGAGCAATGCTTCATCAATCAAGACTTGCAAGAATGGGAGCAATGCTTTCAATGATTGCCCACCAATGGAGACAACCCTTAAGTGAAGTTTCTGGGATATTGATGGAACTTGAAACAGCAAATAAGTTTAATAAAGTAGATTCTTCAATGATTGAAGAGACTGTAAAAGAGTCAAATAAACAAATAGAGTTTATGTCAAATACAATTGAAGACTTTAGAAACTTCTTTAAACCTGATAAATTAAAGGTTGATTTTTATATTGAAGATGCTTGTAATGAGGCTTTAACTTTAGTTGATGCTTCATTGAAAAACTTTAATATCCAAGTGGAAAAGAAAATAAAACATAATCCTTTAATTCACGGTTATGAAAGGGAGTTTGCACAAGTTATTTTAAATCTTTTATCAAATGCAAAAGATGCTTTAACTCAAAGACAAATAGCTAATCCTACAATTAAGCTTATAGTTACAAAAAAAGATAATAATGTTATTATCAAAGTAAAAGATAATGCAGGTGGAGTAGAAGAGGATTATCTTGATTTAATTTTTGAGCCATACTTTACTACCAAAAGTTCTTCAAAGGGAACAGGGCTTGGACTTTATATGGCAAAAATGATTATTGAAAAAAATATGAATGGAGAAATCACTGTGGATAACAAGAAAAAAGGTGCAAACTTTTTAATTGTACTTCCTATAGAAGAGGTTTGAGTATGGATGAGAGTATAATAAAACAACTTCAAGACTATACTGTACTTTGTGTTGAAGATGAAGACGGTATTAGAAAAAGATTAGTAAACACTTTAAAATACTACTTTGGTGGTGTATATGAAGCCAAAAATGGTGAAGATGGATACTATTTATATAATGAGTACAAACCTGATTTAATCATCACAGATATTGAAATGCCTTGTAAAAGTGGTATTTCACTTGTTGAAGATATTAGAAAAAAAGATAGCGATACTTTAGTAATCATGGTAACAGCTTACTCAAATGAAGAGTATCTTTTAGAACTAATAAACCTAAATGTAAATCAATATATCCTAAAACCTATAAACTCTGATTCTTTATTAACTGGTATTGTAAAAGCCTTTGGAAAAAGATTAAAAGAGAAAATACAGTTTCATAAAGATCTGTTTTTTGATATGCAACAAAGGGAACTATACTATAAAGATGAGGTAGTAACTTTACGAAAAAGAGATAAAGAGTTCTTGCTTTTACTTCACAGAAATAGAAATGTAGTAGTATCTTATGATTTAATAGAAGAGTATTTATGGCGAGATAAGTCTATGAGTATCACTGCTTTAAAAACATTTATTAAAGAGTTTAGGAAACGTATTCCTGTAGAGATTATTACAAATAAGCCACAAGAGGGCTATAAATTAATTAATTTTTAATAAAAACTCACTTGAAACTCACTTGATTGTTTTATGATGAATTTCATAAACTAAAAAAGGAGTCTTAAATGTTTAAGAAAAGTTTACTTTTAGCTGCTCTTGCAAGTGTTGCATTAGCAGGTAATATCAAGATGGATTTAAATGCCAAATATGGTGCAAATAACTTCCATACAATCGGTGCTGTAAAGTATGCAGAACTAGTTAAAGATTACTCTAAAGGTTCTGTAGACATTACAGTACATGCAGGATCTGCACTTATCAAAGGGAACCCACTAAAAGCAGTAAAAGATGGAACAGTTGCAATGACTGATATGTTCATTCCTTTTACTTCTGGTGGAGGAAAAGTGTTCGGAATCTCTGCTTTACCATTTATTGCTAACTCATATGAAGATGCATTCAAGTTATATCAACTTGCAAAACCAGCTTATGACAAAACTGCAAAAAAATGGAATCAAAAGATTCTTTACTCTGTAACATGGCCAGCTTCTGGTTTTTATTCAAAAAAAGCAGTTACAAAACTAGCTGACTTTACTGGTGTAAAAACAAGAACTTATGACAAAAACTCAGCTGCGTTTATTAATAAAGCAGGTGGAAATGCTGTTGCATTACCTTGGGGAGAAGTTTATTCTTCACTTAGAACTGGTCTAGTAGACTCTGTAGTTACTTCTTCAGCATCTGGAAAAGATGGTAAATTCTGGGAAGTATTATCAAACTATACAAAAATTAACTATGCATATCCTTTACAAGCAGTTTCAATCAACTTAGATTACTGGAACTCTTTAGATAAAGCACAACAAGATGCTATGTTAAAAGCAGCAAAAGAGATTGAAAAAGCTCAATGGGAAGCTGCAAAAGAAGAAGATAGAGTTGCTTTAGAGATGCTTACTAAGAATGGAATGACTGTAAGTGAAGCAACACCTGAATTAAAAGCTCAATTAGACAAAATTGCTAATGAGTTATTAGAAGACTATTTAGATGGTGCAAATTCTCAAATTAAAGCAATTTTTGAAGAATATAGAAAGTAGTTAGAACTTATGAATTTTATTTCTAACTTTATAGATAAGCTTACCAAAATGGGAGCTTATCTGTCAGCATTTATCTTAGTATCATTGGTTTCTTTGATTCTTATTGAAATCTTTATTAGAGCATTTTTTGATATGTCTACAATGATTGCAGATGAGTATAGTGGATATTTTTATTTAGCATCTATATTCTTTGGATTAGCATATACTTTTTCAAGTGATTCGCATATAAGAATTAACATAATTACTTCAAGGTTATCAAAAAAGACTAATAACAAGATTGATATTCTTGCAGCAGTTATTACATTAGCTGTATTAGCTTTTGCTCTTTATAGAACAATTTTATTTACTTATGATTCATATGAATTAGAGATGTTGTCAGAAAATGTTTCTGAAACACCACTATATTTAACACAACTTGCAATGCCTATTGGAATTACAATGTTCATGTTAGCTGTAGTATTATTTATTTTCAAAGGATTTACAAATGATTAGTGATCCTTTAGTATTATCAGTTATTTTAATTGCCGTAATGTTTGTATTTTTATTATCATCATTATGGATTGGTGTTTCGTTAATGTTAACAGGTATTATTGGTATGTTACTGTTTGATCACAACTTACCTCCTGTGATTTCTGTTTATGACAAAATTGGAGATTTATTAGCATCTTCACTTTATGATGCCTTAAATTCTTGGTCCCTTGCAGCTTTACCAATGTTTATTTTAATGGGTGAGATTTTATATAAATCATCTATTTCAACAAGATTGTTAAATGGTTTAAAACCTTGGCTTGCATTTATTCCAGGTGGATTACTTCATGTTAATGTTGCTGCATGTTCTTTATTTGCTGCTGTTTCTGGTTCGTCTGCTGCCACAACTGCCACTGTTGGTAAGATTACACTAGAAGAGTTAAAAAATAGAGGATACTCTAAAATGTTGGCTATGGGTTCTTTAGCTGGTTCTGGTACATTAGGATATTTAATTCCTCCATCATTAATTATGATTATTTATGGTGTATTATCTGATGTATCTATTGGTAAGTTATTTGTTGCTGGACTTATTCCTGGTCTTTTACTTGCATCTTTATATTCCTTTTATATCATGTATAGAGCTAAGGTTGATCCAAGCATTTTACCAAAAGAAAAAGAAGTATTTACAACTAAAGATAGACTAAATTCATTTAAAGATTTAGCACCAATTTTCTCACTTATTGGACTTGTTTTAGGTTCTATTTATGGTGGATTTGCCACTCCAACTGAAGCTGCCGCTCTTGGGGTATTAGGAAGTTTAATCTTAGCTTTCTATTTTAAATCTATCTCAATAGAGATTCTAAAAAATGCCCTTTTAAACTCTGTTAAAACATCTGTTATGATTGGGTTTATTATTGCTGGTGCTGTTTTCCTTTCTCAAGTAATTGGATTCTTAGGAATTGCAAGAGCTATGAGTGAATTTATTGCAGGTCTTGGACTTTCTCCAATGATGCTGATTTTATTAATTGGTGTTATGTATATTATTTTAGGAATGATTTTAGAAGCTATTTCTATTGTAGTTATGACTTTACCAATTGTTTTACCAATTATCATTTTAGCTGGATTTGATCCACTATGGTTTGGTATTTTCTTAGTATTCATGGTTGAAATGGCACAAATTACGCCACCAGTTGGGTTCTCACTATTTGTAATTCAAGGAATTAGTAATGAAAAGATACAAACAATTTTAAAAGCAACATTCCCATTCTTTATCCTTATGATTGTTACTGTTGTATTAATTACTGTATTCCCAGAAATAGTGTTCTTCTTACCAGACCAAATGATTAAATAATATTTTTGGTAAAATAAGGTTATCTAAATGGAAGGTAATGAAATGAATATTCGATTAAATTGTGACATGGGTGAGAGCTTTGGTATTTGGAAGATGGGAGCAGATGAAGAGATTATGCCGTACATTAGTATGGCAAATCTTGCTTGTGGATTCCATTCAAGTGATCCTTTAACAATGAATCGTTCAGTTGAACTTGCAAAAAGACATAATGTAACTATTGGTGCACATCCTTCATACCAAGACCTTGTTGGTTTTGGTAGAAGATCAATCCAATGTACACTTGAAGAGATTAAATCAAAAGTTTTATATCAATTAGGTGCTTTAAGTGCTTTTTGTAAGTCTCATGGAACAACTGTATCTTATGTAAAACCACATGGAGCTTTATATAATGATATGATGAGAGATGAAAATATTTTCAAAGCAATTTTAAGTGCAATCTCTTCATATGATAAAAATGTAAGGTTAATGATTTTATCAAACCCGAATAATGAAGCTTATGCTTACACTGCAAAAATGTATGGAATAGATTTAATCTATGAAGTATTTGCAGACAGAAACTATAATGACGATGGAAGTTTAGTTTCAAGAATAAAACCAAATGCCGTAATTCACGATGAATTATTAGTATTAGAGAGAATTCAAAATCTAAAAGATAGAGGATTCTTAGAGAGTGTAAATGGTCAAAGACTATTTCTAAAAGCTGATACTGTATGTGTTCATGGTGATGGTGAAAATGCCCTTGCCTTTATACAGGCTTTACAAAAAGTAGTGAGTTAGATGGAAATAAAAGTAGCCTCTGTTGATTCTGTAATTATCTATTTTGACAAGAGTATCTCAAAAGAGATCTCTAATAAAGTAAAAGCTTCATATGCCCATTTAAAATCTTTAAAAAATGAAGCTTTTATTGACATAATCCCGTCTTATAGCTCAATTCTAATTTCATACCAATTATTAAAATATGATTTTGAAACAATTAAAACATATTTAGAAGAAGAGCTAAAAAATATAAAAGTAGATGAAGAATCAAACTCAAAACTTGTAGAAATTGATGTATATTATGGTGAAGACGTAGGTTTAGACTTACAAAGGGTTGCTACAATAAATAATATAACTTGTGAAGAGGTAATAGGTCTGCACTCTTCTAAAGTTTATGATGTTTATACAATTGGTTTTTTACCTGGTTTTGCATATTTAGGTGTAGTTGATGAAAAAATTGCAACTAAAAGATTAGAAACTCCAAGAAAGAAAATCCCAAAGGGAAGTGTTTCCCTTGCTGATACTCAAACTGCTGTTTATCCAAAAGATAGCCCAGGTGGTTGGAATATTATTGGAAAAACTGCTTTTGAGTTTTTCGATAAAAATTTAGAACAGTTATCGCAAATAGATATTAATACAAAAATAAAATTTAATCCCATTACAAAAGAAGAATTTTTAAAACAAGGTGGAACTCTATGAGAGGCTTTGAGTTAGTAAAAGCTGGAATTTATACAACTATTCAAGATAAAGGAAGATTCTCTTTCATGCATCTTGGTGTTACAAATTCAGGGTTTATGGATGAGTATTCTGCCAATGCTTGTAATAAACTTTTAGATAATAACCTTGAAACAAATCTTCTTGAAATCCTTTTTGCTGGTGTAGTTATAAAATCTCATCAGAATACAACTATTGCAATAACTGGAGCTAAATGTGATTTTTATATCAACGGTGTTTTGAAAAACTGTTGGGAAACACATAAAGTAAGAGTAGGGGATGAACTAAAAGTAGGTAAATTTCACGAAGGTCAAAGAGTTTACTTAGGTGTAAAAAATGGCTTTAATATTGAAAAAGAGTTTGGAAGTAATGCTACATCTATGAAAGAAGGCTTTGGTGGTCTTGATGGAAGTAAACTTAAAAACAATGATATCTTAGAGTTTGAAGAAAATTTATCTTTTGTAAAAAGAAGATGGAAAGAGAAGTTTATTCCTAAATATGAAAAAGAGTTAACTTTAAGAGTACTTCTTTCTTACCAATGTGATGACTTTGAAAAAGAGCAAGTAGAAAAGTTCTTTTCAAGTGTTTATACTATTACCCCTGATTTTAACTCTATGGCTTGTAAACTTGATGGAGAGCCTATTGAGTGTACTATTTCAAATCTAGTTTCAGAAGCAATTGCTTTTGGAAGTATTCAAATCCCTAAAGATGGTAAACCAATAGTTCTTTTAAAAGAGAGACAAACAATAGGTGGATATCCAAAGATTGGGACAGTTTTAAATATAGATTGTTTTAAATTAGCTCAGATGAAACCTGGAAGTAAAATAAGATTTGAAAAAATCGAAGTTAAAGAAGCAAGAGAAAAAGTTGTAGACTTTTTAGAGGCTTTCTCTTTTTAAGCTTCTTGGTTTTTCATAAGTGAATTAAGTACTTCATGGAAAGAGTCATCTTTTTTAACTGCAAGTGTTGAGTACTTATAGTTTGGCTTAATCATAACCCCTGAATTACTTTTTAGTGTTGTTCCAAATAGAACAGATGATGTGTTTTTAATTAAGTTTGAAACACTACTAAAGTTATTGTTTTTAACTGAAATAATAAATTTACTACTTAAATATCTACAAATTTCAAAATCAATATCTTCTTTTTTAAACTCTTTATTTATAAACTCATAGATAAAGATTAATAAGTTATTTGAGATAAGCTTGTTATATGTTTTCTTTATATATTCAAAATCTTTCACATCAATAAGAATGATAATAGCATCTTCTTTGATTTTAGAATTAGCAGCTAAATACTTATGATACAGCCACTTTTTATTATAAGCACTTGTTAAATAGTCTTTATAAATATTCTCTGTCATATCTTGAAGCTCTTCTTGAAGCTCTTTTATTTGTGAATATAGTTTCTTTAAAGCAGATGAGTTGTTCTCTTCAATTGCTTTTTGTGCATCTAAAGTTAATGCTGCTGCACTATCAATATTTTTTGTTGCGCTTTTTACGTAGTTATTTATACTACTAATTTCATTTAAAAGTAGCTCATCAACTTCTTTTTCAAAGCTATCATCTTTTAACTCGATTTCTGAAAGTTTTGCATGTTTATCAAAACACTCAAAATACTCAGAAGGAAGAATTACTTCTTCTTCAAGTAGTTCATTTATTGTTAAGTCAGTAATCTCTTTTAATTTTTCTTTCATTGCATATCTTCCATTATTTCTTTAATAGGCATCGGTTTTGCTATATAATACCCTTGTGAATAATCAATATTAAGTGATTTTACATATCTTAAAATTTTTAAATCACTTACAAACTCTGCTACAACTTTTATGTTTTGTTCTTTAGCAAACAGAACAATACTTTTTACAAGATTATAATAAACATCTTCATCAAGTTTTTTAATCAAACTTCCATCAAGTTTAATGTAATCAGTATTGATATTTAATATGTGTTCATAGTTAGAAAAGCCACTTCCAAAGTCATCAATGGCAATAGAAACATTATAGTTTTTTAAGTCTCTAATAAACTCATTTACCAAATAGTAGTTTGATATTTTTTTGCTTTCTAAAATTTCAATTGTTAAGTATTTACCAATATCATTGTTTTTAATATTTTCAATAATTAACTCTTTCATTGAAGGGTTTAGAATATCATTGTAGTCTAAATTTATACTTACATTAATTTTGTATCTTTTAATATACTCAATTACTTTTAGAATCATTACTTCCATAAGTTTATTAAAGAGCCTGTATTTCCTTGATTTATCAATAAATACAGCAGGCATTAGAACTTCACCTTCATGGTCATAAATTCTCATTAATGCTTCATATTTAATATTCTCTTTTGAATTATTATCTTGTATTGCTTGAAAAAATGGTTCAACAGTTTTCTCTTCAATGTTTTTTCTAAGAATTGATAGAAGCTCTCTATTTTCAAAATGATTTTTATAAAGATTTGCATCATAATACATAAAATTTATGTAGTTCATTTTTGCATTATGTAAAGCTTTTTCAGCATAAACTAACAACTCTTTACCTTTTCCTTTAGAACAACCAATTGTTATATCAATATCAATTGTAAGGTCGGAGTTTAAAAGTGAGAATTGGTGAGAGATAATTGTATTAAATATGATATTTTTAATTTCAACAACTTCTATTTTTGATAGGTCATCATAAATTATTAAATTAAAAACATCAACATGAGTATTTTCAACTGTTATGTTAAGTTTTCTCTCAAGATTGAAAAGGATTTCATTTTTAATATTTGAAGTTAAAAGTCTTTTTAATTGCTTTATTATGTAGTCGCCATTATCAAATCCATAGACAGCATTGATATCTTTCATATACAAAATATCAATTAAAAAAGTTGTCTTAATATTATTTTTATAAAAATATTTGCATAAACTATTGTATATGGACATTTGGCCTTCTTGATTTTGATTATTAAGTATATAAGATAAACTCTTTAATAAAAGTCAAAATGGTAAAAAAAGTTGTTAAAATTGTGATAAATGTAATATTGATTATACACTATGTATAATAACCCTTAATTTATGATACTTTAGTTAAAATCACGTCCAAATAGTAAAGGCAAAAAATCTTACCTTTATCTAAATATTTATTAAGGCTTTTAAGTGGAAGAATTTATTAGGGAATGGGGATATATTGCTCTTTTTGCATACTCTTTTGGTGGGGGATTTGTAGGACTAGTTATTGCAGGTGTATTATCTTACGCAGGTGATTTAAATATTTATATTGCAATATTAGTAGCTGGTATCTCAAACTTTTTAGGTGACCAATTTTTATTTACTCTTGCAAGACAAAATAAGTCTTATGCAAAAGATATGATGAAGAAGTATGGAAGAAAAGTTGCTTTAGCTCATGTTCTTATGAGAAAGTATGGTTCTTTTGTTGTTATCCTTCAAAAATATATTTATGGAATAAAGACTTTAATTCCTTTAGCAATGGGACTTACAAAATACTCTTCAACGAAGTTTGTTGTATTTAATGCTGTTGCTACTATGCTTTGGGCTTGTATCGTTGGATTTGCAAGTTATACGGCTGGTGAATATATTTTAAATAGTACAGAAGAGTTTAAGTATGTAGGAATTGCAATTGTTGCTGCTATTTTAATAGCTGTAACTTACCTTTTCAAAAGGGTTTAATTTTTTTGAGATAGGAAAGCTTAGAAGCTTTCCCACTCGTCACTATCATCATTTGAGCTACTAATTACTGTAGCTTCTTTTTTAGGTTTAATAGGAGCTTGTCTTTGTTTTACATGAGTGTGCTCTTTTCTCATAGTTTTTTCAATACTTCTTTTTTCATTTCCATTGTATGAAAGGTCAGTTGTACTTTTTCTGATTTTTATATCATCTTTTCCATCAAACTCTTTTGCATCTGCATGGTCAATAATCATATTTGAAATCTCTAAGGTTTTTTGTGCAATAGTATCTGCTTGTGAAGCATTTTGTGCATTTTCTTGAGTGATTTTATCTAGGTTATTTACAACATCATTGATTTGTACCATACCTGCTGATTGCTCTTTACTTGCAGTTGTAACATCATCAATTAAATCAATAGTACTTGAAATATTAGCATTAAGCTCTTCATAACCATTAATCATATTAGAAGCAATTTTCTTACCTTCATTTGTTTTCAACTGTGCATTTTCAACTAAATCTTTAATCTCTTTTGCTGCTTCAGCTGATCTATTTGCTAAGTTTCTAACTTCCCCTGCAACAACTGCGAAACCTTTTCCAGCTTCACCAGCAGTAGCTGCTTCAACTGCTGCATTAAGAGATAGAATATTTGTTTGGAATGCAATTTGATCAATTACTGTAATTGCTTCATTAATTGCAGTAGTTTGCTCATTTATATCTTCCATAGATTTTGCAGTATTATTTGCTAATTCTTGACCTGTTAATACAGAGTGTTTAACTTTATCTCCATATTCTGCCATTTTTACTGTAGTTTCTGAGTTACTTTTAATATTTGAAGTAATCTCTTCAAGTGCAGCAGCTGTCTCTTCTAATGAAGCAGCTTGACTATTTGCAGCATTAGCAATTTCATCCATATTTCTAGTTAATGTATTTGCATTTTGACTTAGGATTAAACCACTTCTTTTGTTTTCAATTAACGTCTCAGTGATTACATTTCTTAAAATATTTACATCATCTTCAAGCTCTTTAATAATACCTTCTAAATCATTCTCTTCAAGTTGTGGTCTAAAGTCTAGTTTAGAGTAAGAGTTAAGAACTTTCATAATATTCTCAAAGTTTTCATTTAGAGTATGAAGCATTTCATTAATAATATTTTTAAGTTCACTTAATGCAGGGTTATTAGAATCACTTGTAATTCTAGTATCTAAGTGACCTTTATTAATCTTATTTGCAACTTCAATAGTATTTGAAATAAGGTTTCTATCTGCTTGAATATTTGCTTTTGTTTTATTAATATTTTCATTAATAAGTTTAGACATTCTTCCTAGTTCATCATCTGATTCAACAACTTCTAAATGAATATCATCTTTTTCGTAGTTAATAAAGGCAAAAAAGTCATCTAAACCTTTTCTAACTTGGTCAACATCTAAAAGAATTGTAAAGGCAATTGTTCTTGCTAATACAAGAGTTAAAATAATACCAATAGCACTTAAAATACCAAAAAGAATAACTTCAAAAGTAGCATTACTCATCTCTTCATCAATAGTTTTTATAAGATGTTCAGCAAGGTAGTTTTCTACTTCTTTTAGAAGATTGATTTTATTTGTAATTGTACTAAACCAATAAGAAGAGTCAACTCCAAAGTTTGAATCTAAACCTTTGAATAAAGCAACCTCTCTCATTCTATTTACTTCTTCAACTGGTTTACCTTTTACAGTATTGTTATAAAACTCTTTTGATGAATCATCAGATACTTTTAAGAAGGCATCCATGTATGCATTTTGAGCTGCAATAAGAGTATAGAATTTTGCTTTCATTCCTTCACCGAAGTTATCTCTAGCAAAAGTATTTGTACCTACTGCTCTTTCAATTCCGGCTCTCTCTTTTGATAATAAGAAGTTTAAGTATGCAATGATATCTTGCGAAACTTTTGCATTAGTAGAAAGTTTTGAAATACTACTAATAGTATTTAATAAAGAAGTATTAACTCCTGTATAGTATCCAATCGCTTTAGAAGTTTGGATATTTAATCCTGTAACATTTGATCTAATATTTGAAAGGTTTGTTAACATATCTAAACTCTTTTCTAGATTGTTATTAAACTCTTTTCCATACATAGAAGCATCAAAAGTAGATAGGAAACTTTTCATTTCAGAAAGTCTATTGTTTGTAAGGTCTCTTTGATTTGGTAATTTATCGTGGAATTTATTTCCTTTACTCCCTAAATAACCAGCTGTCATCCCTCTTTCTTTTTGAGTTTCATGCACTAGTGCACCAATTTTTGTTGATAATATAATTACATTATCTAAACTCTTTAAATTATTATAGTACATAAAAGAGTTGTAACCAAGTTTTGCCGCTAATAGTATTACAATACAAAGTGGTATTGACATTATTAAAATAAGCTTTTGCTTAATAGACATTTTTGAAAGCATCCTGTCTCCTTTGAGGTATGATGATATGAAAATAATTTTCACAAAATTATAAAAAGCTTATAATATTTATACTTTAATATAATTTAAATTGTAACAAAGCAAAAATATAATTTTATTACATTTATAATAATTTAGTTATAATGTATTTAAAAAGAGGTTATCATCAAAAAATTTAATGAACTAAAATTACCAGAAAAGTTTTTAGAAAACTTAGACTCTCTAAACTATAAAGAAATGACCAAAATACAGGAAAAGTCTTTACCTATTTCCTTAGAGGGAAAAGATTTAATTGCACAAGCAAAAACAGGTTCTGGAAAAACTGTCTCTTTTTCTATTCCAATTGTAAAAAAATTGAAAGTAAGAAAGTTTACAATTCAGTCTTTAGTATTAGCTCCAACAAGAGAATTAGCAAATCAAATTGCACAAGAAATTAGAAAAGTTAGTAGGCATATTCATAATGTAAAGGTTTTAACTTTATGTGGTGGAGTTCCTTATAAGCCTCAAGTAGCTTCATTAAGACATGGTGCTCATATTGTAGTTGCTACTCCTGGACGAATACTTCAACATATTTTTGAAACAAAAATTGATTTAAGCGATTTAGAAATGCTTGTATTAGATGAAGCAGATAAAATGCTTGATATGGGCTTTTATGAAGATATTATAAAAGTAGTTGAGGCAATTCCAAAAAATAGACAAACTATGCTTTTTTCAGCTACTTACGAAGAGGATATTGAAAAGTTAGCAAGTTTGATTACAAATGAACCTGTTTTTATAGAAGATAATTCAGTCCATGAAAAACAAGTTATTAATCAAACTCTTTATGAAGCAAGTGAGGGAGAAAAAGATTTATTAATTCCTTCTCTTATTGAATCAAGAGAAGCTAAAAGTGTATTGATTTTTTGTAATACAAAGGTTAAATGTGATGAATTAGCAGATATTCTTTATGAAAATGATATTGATGTTTTAACATTACATTCTGATTTAGACCAAAGAGAAAGGGATGAGACTATTATTATGTTTTCAAACAAGTCTTATCCTGTTTTAGTAGCAACTGATGTTGCATCAAGAGGTTTAGATATTGATGATATTGATTTAGTTATTAATTATGATTTAGCAAAAGATGTAAAGACTCATATCCATAGAATAGGAAGAACTGCTAGAGCTGGAAAAAAAGGTTTAGCAATATCATTTTATGATGAAGACTCAAAATATAAATTAGATATGTTAGAAGAAAGATTTGATGATTTAATTTTTGGTAAAAAAGAAGAAATAGAAGCTTGCAATTATGAAATTGACTGTGATTTTAGAACACTTTTTATAAATGGTGGAAAAAAACACAAAGTTAGAGCAGGGGATATTTTAGGAGCATTAACTGCTGGAATTGGTTTACCAAAAGATGCAATAGGAAAAATTGATATTTTAGAGTTTGTTTCATATGTTGCAATTAAAAAAGAGTATATTGATAGGGCTTATGAAGGACTTTGTAAAAATAAAATAAAGGGAAAATATATTAAATGCTATATTAAGTAATTCTTCTGTTTATGACGAGTTTAAGATAGAATCTAATACTATTTTTACAAAGGAGACTATTATGAAAATATTATCTTTATTATTGTTTTTTGTTACATTTGTTTTTTCTTCTAGTATTAACTTTGAAAGTTCTTTACAAGAAGCAAAAGAAGAAGCTATTAAAAAGAATAGACCATTAATGATTATGTATTCAACTCCTACTTGTCCTGAGTGCAATTACATGAAGAAAAAGGTTTTTAAAGACAAAGAAGTTAGTTCTTATGCAAATAAAAACTTTGTATCTGTAGTGATGGATATAAATGAAAATAAAAAAGAGCTTCCTTTTAAATTTATTGGAATACCTAGCTTCTTTTTTGTAGATGCTCGAACTATGACTTTACTTGATAAAAGTTTAGGTGGTATGAGAGAAAAAGAGTTTTTATCAGTATTAAAAAAAGTAGATAAATAAAGGATACTTTATGAAATATTTTATTTTAATTATTTTGCTTATCTCCAGTTTGTATTCATATAATCAAGAAGATTTAGAGAAGTATTTATCAACAAAATCTTGTGAAGAGTGTGACTTATCAATGGCAAACCTTAGTAATAAAGATTTGCAAAACTCAAATCTTGTAGGTGCCAACCTAACAGGTGTAAACTTTCAAAACTCAAATTTACTTAAATCAAATCTTTGGGGTACAACATTAGAAAACGCAAACCTAAATAATACAAATCTAAGAGCTTCTAACCTTGAAGCTTCTATTCTAATCAATGTTCAATGTGATAATACAATTTTAAAAGGTGCAAACCTTTCAAATGCGACACTGGAAAACCTTAAGTGTGAAAACTTATCTCTTTGGGCAACAAAATTTTTAGATACAAGCTTTGATAATGTAGATTTTTCAAATGCAGGGGCTGCATATTCTATATTTGATTCTGTTAATTTTACAGATTTAAAAATTGATGGAGCTATTTTTTGGAATGCAAAAGTCTCTAACTCAATATTATCAAAACAGAAGTGTGAATACTTAGAAAAAGAAGAAGCTTTAGCTTATGAAAATAGGTGTGAAGATTAATCTTTCTTTACCCCTTTGCTAAGTTGTTGTATATTTAGTTTGTGACACATTTTTATTCCATATAAATAAATCACCCAAGAAATATAAATCCAAAAAAATGAAAATAGTAAAATAGCTAAAGAACCATAAATCGTTGTATATGTTTTATTATAAACAACATAGTAGATAAAAAGGTTTTTAGTAATAGAAAGTACTACTAAAGTAAATAGTGATGAAATAGCAGCTGCTCTTGTATGAACAAATCTATTTACACTAAGTTTAAAAAGTCCAAAAAATACTAACCAAGCAAATGAAAAAGTAATCAGCCAGTTAAAAATTGTATTATCATAAAAGGATAGAGCAATATTAAGTGCAGCTAACATTAAAGGTAAAGTAACTAAGAAAAACAGGTAAAAGAAAAATGAAGCCAATAGAGGTTTTCTTTTTGCATGATGTATTTTATTTACTATATATTCATAATCTTTAAAAAACATAATAAATACAAACAACATATACAAAATCCCTAACCAACCTAGTTTATTTGAGTTTGAGATATAGTTTTTAAAGGTTTTGATAAAGTCTTCTGAGTGAGTAGGATTTAAAATATCAAAGGTATATTTGATAAATATATCAGCATAGTTTTGAACAACATCTAAGCTTGAAATAATAGCAATAAGAAGTGCTATTATTGGAAGAATGGAAAAGATTGTAAAGAAGCTAAGACTTGCTGCATAATAAGTTGTATCATCATTAAAAAATGAGTCTAATGCTTTAAGTAAGGTCTTAACTGGACTCTTTACAATTTCTGGTTCTTCCATTTTTATTCTTTTTTAGATAAGCCCCATTTTAAAAGGATTTAAAATATTTTTAGGGTCAAATGCTCTTTTGATACTTTTGAAAAGTTCTATTTCTGCATCATTAAAAGCAATGTTCATAAATGGTGCTTTAGATAAACCAATTCCATGTTCACCTGATAAAGTACCACCCATATCAACAACAAGTTGGAAAATCTCTTCAATGGCTTTGTGTCCATCTTCCATCTCTTTTTCATTTGTTTTATCTTTAACCATTACATTTACGTGAATATTTCCATCACCTGCATGTCCAAAACAAGGAACATTGAAACCATATTTTTCACCAATTGCATAGATTGAATCTAATGCTTCTGGAAGTTTAGATCTTGGAACAGAAATATCTTCATTTAACTTCTTAGTTCCATAAATCATAGTTGCTGGACTTGCATTTCTTCTTGCAAACCATAATTGATTTCCATGGGCTTCATCTGTAGCTTCAATAAAATCAATTGAACCATATTTTGCAAATGCTTCTTTTAGTGTAGCTATTTGTGAATCAATTTCAGCTTGGCTTGAACCATCAACATCACCAACTAAGATTCCTCCTGCATTTTCAGGAAGTTCAATTTGAGGAAACTTTTGTTTTAATGCTTTAATTACAAGAGCATCTAAAAACTCCATAGCAACAGGATTTGCACCAGCAGCAAGTGATTTAAATACTGCATTCATAGCTTTATTTACATCAGGGAAAACACCCATATATGTTTGCTTGAATTTTGGTTTAGGAATTAGTTTTAAAGTAATCTCTGTAATAACAGCAAGAGTTCCTTCACTAGCAATTAAAATACCTGCAGTGTTATATCCTGCAACATCTTTAATTGTTTTCTTACCAGCAGTGATTATCTCTCCATTTGGTAAAACAGCTCTTAATGCAACTACATAATCTTTTGTAATTCCATATTTAGCAGCTCTCATTCCACCTGCATTTTCAGATACATTTCCACCTAAAGTAGAGTACTCTTCACTTGCTGGGTCTGGCGGATAAAATAGTCCTACTTTTTCAACAGCTTTTTGGAACTCCATATTAATAAGTCCTGGTTGAACAACTCCAACCATATTTTCCATATCAATTTCAAGTAGTTTATTCATATGTCTTTCTAATGAAAGGATAATTCCACCATTAGCTGGTAAAGAACCACCTGTGAAACCACTTCCTGCACCTCTTGGTACAATTACTATTTCATTGTCATTACAATATTTTAGTACTTTTGAGATATCTTGCTCATCTCTAGGAAAAACAACTGCATCTGGCTCAAATCTCTCTTTTGTTGCATCATAGCAGTAAGCGATTAAATGTGCTTTGTCAGCTTTAACATTCTCTTCACCTACAATAGATTTAAAATATTCAATATGTTCTTTATTTAGCTGCATCTTTTAAACCTAAAATTGTTTTGTAATAGTTGTTATAAATCTCACCTTTAACTTGTAAAGCACCAGATTCAAGTTCATCTTCTAATAAAATTTGTTCTTCAGTTCTTTCATCATCACCTAAGAAAGTTTTTAAGAATCCTAACCAGTTTTCATAATCTAACACAGAATCAAATGCATTTTTTTCAATCTTTTCAATTCTTGTATAAAATGGCATTTTTTCATCTTGTGTAAAGTTATATGAAAGTGAACCTTTTTCTAAAATAGCAAATGTTTTACTATCTACAATATAAGTAGTACTTCCAATTACAAAGAAAATAGTCCCAATATTTTGAGTTGCAGCAAACTCTTGAATAGTCTCTTTTGAAGGTAATGGTTCACCTTGAACTTTTAGTTTTGCAGCAAAAATATCAGCATGTAAAAAGTCATTGTCTTTGTATTTTTCTCTTGTAGCTAAAAATGCATCTTGTGAAGGAGCAATAATCATAGATGAATCATATAAATAATTAACTATTACTTTATCTCCATTTACAGGCTTTCTAGTTGAAGTAGGGATTGCATTTTGCTTAATATCTAAAAATGGAATAATTTTTAGTGTTGAACCATTTGCATTTGAGTCTGTAACATAAGCATTTGCTACAATAAGTGATTTACCATTTTTATAAGTATGCTCAATAATTGCACTTTGCCCAACTCTTAGGTTTCCTACATTTATAGATGCAGTATCTCCATTAATATCAGAGATTCTTGTAGTAATTGGATTATATTCTAGTTTTGTATATTTGTTTTCCATGAATTTTGCGTTATCAATTGAGATTAACTCTTTATCCGTTAAAACATAAATATAGTTTAAACCTTTCTCTCCATTTTCGATTTTTAAATCTTTTAATTTCCAACCATTTTTTTTCATTTGTGCAAATGAAAGTTCACCTTTACATTCTCCACCTTCAAGCTTTGTTGTTTCAATAGTAGAAGGAGATTTCCAATCTTTTTTATAACAAATTGTAGTTTGAGCACTTAATCCTTGTGCTAATACAAAAGTAGATATTGCTGCAATTAAAGTTTTAGATAATAGTTTCATTGTTTTCCTTAGTTTGCTTGTTGAAGTTCTTGAAGTCTTTGTTTTACTACATCAGAGTGTAAAACTTCAATCTTTTCACCTTTTACAGTTTTTTTCTTTCTAACATTTACTTTTTCCCAGATCTCTGCAATTTTTCCTTCTGGGTTAATAATGAATGTACTTCTTACTACACCCATGTTTTCTCTTCCCATAAATTTTTTAAGTTGCCATACTCCATAGTCTTCACACATTTTTTTATCAGTATCAGCTAATAAAGTAATAGATAGGTCATATTTTTCAATAAATTTTCTATGTTTTGCACTATCGTCAGGACTAACTCCTAAGATAATTGCATCTAAGTCATCAAACTCAGGTTCAGCAGCTGTAAAGTCACAAGCTTCATTTGTACAACCTGGAGTTAAATCTCTTGGGTAGAAGTATAATACAATCCATTTACCTTTTAAGTCTCTAGAACAAATTTCAATATCATCTTGGTTTGGTGCACAAAAGTCTGGTGCTACTTGTCCAACTTCTAACATAATAGTCTCCTTTAAAATCTATATATATTTATTTTTTTATTGCAATAAATGTAGCAAAATTTACCCATTTGAAAAGTGTTTCACAATGTTCAAATCCTGCATCAAGTATCATTTTTTTGTTTTCTTCATCCGTATAAGGTATAAGCACATTTTCTAACGCTTCTCTTTTTTGAGAAATCTCATATTCACTATAGCCTTGAGTCTTCTTAAATTCATAATACTCATCAATGTATTGTTTTCCTAAAACTTTATCAGATGAAATTACTTTTTCACTAAAAATAAAAACACCACCAGGTTCTAGGGCTTGATATATTTTTTTAACTAGTTTTTCTCTTTGAAGAGGTCTTATAAATTGAAGTGTATAGTTAGAGATGATTAGTTTTGCATTTGGATAATCAATAGTATGTAAATCTTCATTTAGAAGTTTAATATCTACTCCAAAAGCTTTACACTTATTAGCTGCTCTTGCAAGCATTGCAGGAGAGTTATCTATACCTATTAAGTTTAATTTTTTAGAAGTATGCTTTGATAGTTCTATTAGCGTCGAAGCTGTAGAACATCCTAAGTCATACACAGTATCATCGTCTTCTAAATAGTTTAGAGCAAAATTTATTGTTAATCGTTGCATCTCTTTATAAAAAGGAACAGAACGATTTAACATATCGTCAAATACTGATGCTACTTCTTCATCAAACTCAAATTGTTTTGTTATTGATTTTTCAAATACCTTATCTGTCATAGAGATATTTTAGCTAAATGAAGTTTAATTATAATTTATCAATTGATTCAATTACTTTATTTAAATCAATATCATAGTAAAAACAAGTTTTTTCGTCGCAGGCAAGATAGTTTTTTGTATTTTCTACTTGAGTTAAAAGGTAAGGATATTTTATTGTTTCTATAAGCTTTTTATTTTTTAAAAGATTATTTTTATTAGTTTTTAAAATTACATCTTGATGTTTTATTCTTGTAAATAGTCTTAGTGCATTTGGAAACCTTGAAATATCATTTAGTATTTTTTGTTTCTGTTCTTGAATTTTTATTTTAGTACTCTCTAAAAGTTTTAAATCATAGTTTAGGTTTGCTATTGAATATAGATTGTTTAGATGTATAGAAATAGGGGAACTATAATGTCTATCACTAAAATAGGCTTTGTAGTTTTTTTCTTTATCATAAAACCAAGTTTTATCTTTATAGAAATTCTCATTTACAAAAAAGGATAATTTTTTGGCTAGGTCTAAATATTTATTTTCATAGGTTTTTAAAAAAGCGTTTATTAAAGCCTCACTTAAAAATACATAATCTTCTAATAAAGCTTCTTGCAAAGGAGTTTTATTTTCTACTTTTTGATGGTAAAGTGTATTTTTTACATAAAGATTTTTAAGTAAAGAATCAAGGGAGTTAATAGCTTGTTTTAAATAGTTTTTATCTAAAGTAGAAATTTTAAATAGTGAGCTTATCATCATGGCATTCCAAGAAGTGATAATCTTTTTATCGATAAAAGGAAAGTTTTCTTTTTCTCTAAACTCTTTTAGTAAAGCTTTTAAATCTTTGTTTAGAATCTCTTTTTTTACGAGATTTAGGTTATTGCTTAGATTTCCAAACTCATCAAAAGCAATTTTTTCTAGTTCTTCTTCAATATTTTCAAACTCATTTTCTTCTAAAAAACTATATAACTTTTCATAATCATATAAATAGTATTTTTCCTTTGCATCTACTGCACTATAAAAAAGGCTTTGTTTATTTTGTAAATACTTATTTGTAAAAGCAATTGTATTTTTAATAGCTTTTAAATAGGTTTCATCTTTTGTATTTAAATAGAGTCTGTAAAAAAGAGCTAAGAGTTCTGCTTGGGTATAAAGCATCTTTTCAAAGTGAGGAAAGGTGAAGTTTTGATTTACTGAGTATCTATAAAAACCACCTTGTATATGGTCTTGTAAAGCATTGTTTATTAAAGTTTTACTTGTATTTAAAACAATTGTTTTAAGAGTTTCATCTTTATTTAAGAGGTGTAAATCAAAAAGAAAATTTAAATGAGAAGTTAGAGGAAATTTATTTTGCTTATCAAAACCATGAAATTTCTCATCATATCTTTCAAGCATAGTTTTTACAAAAGCTTCTTCGTGATTTGAGATAGTTTTCTTTATATTTTGATTGCTTTTCTTCAAAATTTTTAAACTATTCTTTTCATTTTGTTTGGCATACTTTTGTAGTGTTTCAATTAGCCCAACTGTTTCATTTAAACTGTTTTTTGGAAGATAAGTTCCTAAAAAAACAATCTGCTTTTTATGGTTTAAAATGACAGTTAAAGGCCAGCCTCCATTTTTATTTTTAAATTCTCTATATTTCTCTTGGTATTTAAAATCTATTTGTGGAAGCTCTTCTTTATCAACTTTTATACTAATATAGTGTTTATTTAAAATCCTTGCAACTTCAATATCTGAAAAAGACTCTCTATTCATTTCATGGCACCAATGACAAGTACTATATCCTATTGATAAAAAGATTAGTTTATTTTGTTTTTTTGCTTTATTAAATAGGTTTTCATGGAATGGTTGCCAAAAAATTGGATTAGTAGAGTGTTGTTTTAAATAAAAAGAGTCTTCCTTTACAAGTTCATTTGCAATCTCTTTTGTAGTGCTACTAGCAAAGGAAAATTCTATTAAAAATATAAAAAGAATAATTTGTTGTAAAAATATCTTTTTCATAAAGATATTCTATCTAAGTTTGAAGATTTTGTTAAGCTAAAATATCTCTAGCTTGGTTTATATCTTCATCAATCTGTTTTTTTAATTCTTCAAAAGAGTCAAATTTTTTATTGTCTCTAATTTTATCAATGAACTCAACTTGTACAGTTCTATAGTTATTTTTAATAGTTTTATCTAAGATGTGAGTTTCAACTGCAAAGCTACCATCTGTCGTAACTCTATGACCTAAAAATGTCACTGAATTAAATTTCTCTTCAGCAATAATTGTACGTGTTGCATAAACACCTTCATTTGGAAGTAGAAAATCAGATACTTTTAAATTTATTGTTGGAACAAAGCTTTTGCTACCTAATCCTTGACCTTTAACTTGGTCACCAAAGATTTTATAGTTTTTTGCTAAAAGTTTGTTTGCAAATTTGATATTTCCATCTTTTAGGTATTCTCTTATAATTCTTGAGTGAACACCTACTTCATCGATTTTGATTTCATCAATTACTACTACTTCTCCATGGAAAAGTTCTCTTAGTTGAGGAATACAGTTTTGTCTATTTTTTCCAAAACAAAAATCAAAACCTACAACTATCTTTTCTAGGTTTGGAAACTCTTCTTTTATTAGATTTAAAAACTCAATTCCATTTAGATGTTTTATATTTTCAAGCTCATAATAATAAATAGGATAAATAGAATACTCTTGTCTATAACTTTTAGGTGTTAAGTTTGCAAAACCTGATTCTATTGAAAGAACTGCACCATTCTCTCCTAGGTTTTCAAATAGTTTTTGGTGGGCATAGTGCATACCATCAAAACCACCAATTGCAATTGCTGTTATGCTTTTTTTATTTATCAAAATAGAAGAGCTCTTCTTCATTTCCATCTTTTCCTTCAAGTTTACTTTTTGCACAAGCTTTTAGATTCCAACCTAATAGTTTACATTCATCTAAAAACTTATCCCTTGATTTAGTGATAGCTTTGTTGTCTTTTACAACACCTTTTTTATCTCTTTTTACATTTGTTCCAACTTCAAATTGAGGTTTAAACAAAATTATAATTTCATTTTTTGCTTGTAAATCTATATGCTTGATAATATTTAAAATAGAAATAAATGAAACATCACAAGTTACTACTTCAAACTTTTTTTCACTTTCAAAAGTTCTAATATCTTGGTTTTCATAAAAGGTAATTCTTTTATCGTCTCTTATTCTTTCATGTAGTTGGTTTGAACCAACATCAACGCAAACGACGCTTTTAACACCTTTTTCTAAAAGTATTTGAGTAAAGCCTCCTGTACTACTTCCAATATCTAAAGCCTCTTTGTTTTCAAGGTTTATATTAAACTCTTCTACAAAATACTTTAGTTTATAAGCAGCACGACTTACATAAAACTCATCTTCTAAAAGTTCTACATTGTGTTCTTGAGAAGTTATAAAAGATGGTTTTGAAATAATTTTTCCATCTACTTTTACTTTTTTTGCTTTTATAAGTTCTGCAGCTTTATTTCTACTTTGAATATCAAAATAGTTCGTAAGATATAAATCTAGTCTCATCTCTTTCATTGAGGAATTATAATAAAAAAATACTTCTTATTTGATTATTTATGCCTTTATTAGTCATTTTGAGTAAAATAGGAAAATGTATTTTGTAAAAGAAGAAAGCTCTTATACTTATGAAGAGAAAAAATCAAAGTTTATTGCCCACTTAGCTCCTTTTGGTGAATTTGATTCACTTATGAAAAAATTAAGACAAGAACATCCCAAAGCAAGACATTTTGTATATGCCTATAGACATTTAAATGAGTTCAATCAAGTAGTTGAAAACTCTAGTGATGATGGTGAACCCCGTGGAACAAGTGGAAAACCAGCATTAAATGTATTAGCTGGAAATGAACTTATTAATTCTGCTGTGATTATAATAAGATATTTTGGTGGAATAAAACTTGGAACTGGTGGTTTAGTTAGAGCTTATAGTGATGCTGTTAATTTAGTTATAAATGAAAGCAAGCTAATAAAATATGAAGACAAAGAGAAGTTTTCTTTGACCCTTGATTATTCAAGACTTTCTAAGATAGAGTATATTTTAAATGAATTAGAAATAGAAGTTGCAAACAAAGAGTTTGTAAGTGATGTAACTTTAACTCTTCTTTTAACTAAAGAACAAAAAGATGAACTTGAGATTCAACTTCCAATTGACTTGAAACTAAATAATTAAAATAGTTATAAATAAAGTTTCATTATAATAATTTAATTTATTATTTTGGAGCTTTTATGAAAACTTTACTTCTTACTCTTGTATTCACAACCTTTTTATTTTCAAAAGATAAAATAGATGTAAACTTCAACAATCTTGAGCTTTTACAGCTTATTAAAATCACCTCAAAAACTTTAGGTAAAAATATTTTAGTCTCACAAAATATAGATGCTAAAGTAAACTTTGTATCAAATGAACCTATATCTAAAAAAGAGTTATTGGATATTTTAAAACTCTCACTTAAAGAGAATGGCTATACCCTTGAAGAAGAAAAAGGTCTTCTAAAAGTTGTAAAGATAAAAGAAACTAAACTAAAAGCAGTTGAAGAAAAAAAACTAAAAGTAGAAAAAAGAAAAATAGAAGTAGTTAAGTTAATAAATCTAGATGCAAAGCATATTCAAAAAATACTATCTAAAATGTTAGAAGAAAGAAAAGATAAAAACTCTAATAAAACAGCAGTGATTTATGAAGAAAGCTCAAACTCTATTATCTTAGATGGAAAAATAGATGATGTAAACTCTATGTTAGCAGTTATAAAAAGTTTAGATAAAAGAAAAAAGCAAATATATGTAAAGGCAAAAATCGTAGAGCTTGATGATTTTTTGTTAAATGATATTGGCTTTAAATTTGGAATATTAGGTGCTAAATCTTATAGTTCAGGACTTTATACTTTTAGTTCAAATTTAAATAATGGCACAGCTCTTACTTTTAATACTTCATCTATTGGCTTAGAGATTCCAAATCTTACTTCTTCTCTTGCCCTTGGTGCTTCTTTGAATTTACTAAATAAAACTTATGCCCTTGATATTGTTTCAGAACCAACTTTACTTTGTCTAAATAACAAAGCAAGCTCAATTTATGTTGGTGAAACAGTATCTATTCAAACAGGAAGTACCACAACTGATGGAGGTACAACTAAAAATGTTTTCGAAAGAGAAGATATTGGATTAACTTTAAAAGTAAAACCTAGAGTTGATTCAAACAAAGTCTTATTGGATATTGAAGCTATTTTAGAAGGAATAAAAAACAATAATACAAACAACAACCCTGATACTTCAAAAAAACAAATTAAAACAACTGCTTTTGTAAACAATGGAGAAAGCATAGTTTTAGGTGGACTTATTGAAGAAAAGAGTGAAAAAACAATAGAAAGTGTTCCTTATGCTAGTGATATTCCACTTATTGGAGAGCTTTTTAAGAATAGACATAAAAATAGTAGAAGAAAAAATTTAATCATAATTATCACTCCTTATATTGTTCCAAAAAATAAAGACTTAACATATGTGACAAATGAGTTAGCAAAAATAAAAGCCTTGGAAGATAAGCTTTTAGAAGAGTTACTTCTTGACTTAAAAAAGAAAAAAGATAGTTCTGTTTCTAAAGAAGAGACTTCCGTATCCCATGAAAAAAGGCTCAAAATATTTTTAGGTTCATAGAATATTAACTGCAAGTTAAGCTTTATTTGTTAACCTTGTTAAAAAATAACGTAATTAATGACAAAAAAGGTACTACGATATGAAAGTTGCTAACGTAGGTATATTCAAAGGAATGAATAGAAAAATGTCAATAATATCTATATTATTGATACTTATTTCTGTATTTTTTACTGGATATTTTCCCAATAAAAGTGAAAATTTTTTACAGAATATTAGAGAATTTCTAAATCCTTTTTTAGAGTGGTATTATGTTTTATTAGTTGCCTTTTTGCTTTTCTTTATGATTTGGCTTGGAATGGGAAGATATAGAAATGTAAGACTTGGTTCTGATGCAGAGCAACCTGAGTTTACTTTCTTTTCTTGGGTATCTATGTTATTTGCTGCTGGTACTGGTGTTGGTATTTTATTCTGGTCTGTAGCTCAGCCTATTATGCAATTTCAAAACAATCCTTTTACTAACTCAAATATGGACCCTGAAGCAGCGATAGTTGGTTTATCTCTAAGCTATTTTCACTGGGGATTAAATGGTTGGGCAATTTTTTCTTTTATTGCAATAACTATGGCATATTTTGCTTATAGGCACAACTATCCTTTAACTATTCGTTCTGCTTTATATCCTATTTTAGGAAGAAGAGTTGATGGAGTATTAGGTGATGTTGTAGATATTCTTGCAGTGTTTGGTACTATTTTTGGTATTGCGACAACTCTTGGGCTTGGTGTTGAACAAATGAATGCTGGACTTAGTCATGTCCTTGGTGTAAAAAGTTCTATATCTTTTCAATTGATTGTAATGGCAGTAATTATGCTTATAGCAACTATTTCTGTTGTTTCAGGGGTAAGTAAAGGAGTAAAACTTTTATCAGAAGGAAACTTTTGGCTAAGTATTTTTGTATTAGCTTTTTTACTTGTTTATGGACCAACTCAGTATTTAATAGGTGTAACAATTGAAGCAACTGGACATTATGTTCAAAATATTATTAGATTAACTTTCCATACAAATGTTACAAGAGATAGTGACTGGCAAACTGTTTGGACTGTATTCTTCTGGGGATGGTGGATTGCTTGGTCTCCTTTTGTTGGAATGTTTATTGCAAGAATTTCAAGGGGTAGAACCTTTGGTGAGTTTGTTGCAGGTGTTTTATTAACTCCAACACTTATTACTATTATTTGGATTGGTCTTTTTGGTGGTACGGCTTTATATGAACAATTATTTACTGGTAAGGATGTAGTAGGGGCTGTAAATAGTGATGTTTCATCCGCGCTATTTATTATGCTTGAAAATATGGAAGTAGGCTTTATGTCTGAAATTATGTCAATACTTATGATTGTACTTATTGCCACATATTTAATTACTTCTGCCAATGCTGGAACACTAGTAATTACTACAATTTTAGCTTCTGGTTCAATTTCTCCTCCTTCAGGTCACAGGGCTTTATGGGGAGTTATTATGACTTTATTAACAGGAGTTTTAATTGTTGCAGGTGGTTTACAAACTCTTCAAGCAGCAGTAATTACAGCAGCACTTCCATTTTCAGTTGTTATGATTGTTATGATAGCTGGACTATTAAAAAGTCTAAGTTTAGAAGATACTCCTGCAAGATCAGGAAATGAACAAATTGCTGTTAGAGAACCATGGATCTTAGATAAAGATGTAGGGGAAGAGGGAACTTTAATTGATGAATTAAACCCTGATATAAAAAAGTTAGAAGAGCCTGAGTATAAGTAGAGGTTTAACCTTCTACTTTTCTCATAAGTTTATATGTAAGATTTAAATCTTTTGCTGTTCTTTGTTTGTTTTCTGATTTAATTACTTTTGTACAATCAGAACAAAGAATAACAATATTTTCTAGATTGAAACCTCCACCATCTTTCATCTGTTTTGCTAAAAGAGCTTGTGAATCAACAAGTTTTGTTTTTGTTCCGCATCTATTGCATTTACCATTATCTCTATTCCAAGCAGCTTCTTTTCTTCTTGCCCAATCAGTTGGTCTTTTATTGTCTTTTACAAGTCTAGAGTTAGCTTCATATCCTCCCCAAAGACTCTCTTTTGGAAGTGAAGTTTGCGTTGTTAGTTCATATTCATACTCTAGGTATTGGTTTACAAAGTCTTCAACAATTAACGTCTCTTTTACTCTAATATCTTTTTCATCTTGATATTTTTCTTCAATATTAAAATCAAAAGGAATTTTTGGATGATTTGAAACTAAATAAATTTCACAATCTTTCATAAAGGCTTTAGTACTTCCTTTTTTATATAGTCTTCTATAAATAGCTTCTCTATAAAAGTATAAAGGAACTATTGAACCAATAATTAAAAAGCCAATAAGTATATATTTTAAATCTAAAACCATTTTTACTCTTTATATTATCTCTGGATCAATTTCATGTTTTGTTAAATCTTTTTTAATTTTTTCATGTTCATTAAAACTTAAATTGAAAAGCTCACTTTTATGAAGTACTGGAATAATTACTTCTCTTCCAACAGCTTTACTTAGACTTGCTCTATTTGTATCAAATAGTTTAAATACTTCAACGCTATCAACAATTAGTAAATCAGCTCCTGCATCAAAAGCTTCAAGCATTATAGTTGCAGCAAGTTTTATAGTAAGATTTTGATTGATATGGAAAGTTTCAAGGTTTAAATCTATACTTTCATTTTCAAGTTTTATCACTTTTGCATTTAGTTTTTCTAAAAATTTTTCAACTTCAGTGTCTTTATTTTTACCATAATAGTAAGCAAGGTTAAAGTCGTGGAAATCATGTTTTATAACAGAGTTGAAATCATAATTATGAAACTTTACACTTGAAGATTTGTCTAAACAAAAGTTTTGTTCTTCAATATTTTTTATAAGTCCTAACTCATTTTTTATTTGATTGATTTTTTCTTCAATTGTTTCATCAAACTCTAGTAAGCTATTTTCTAAGCTTGTATGGTACTCAACTGAGTAATCTTGATTTTCAAGTGCTTCAAGAATCTTTTGTTTGTTGTTTGGATTTTTTTCAATAAGTTTGTGAGCAAGTAAAATGATTGCATCACCAATATAATCATATTGAAAGTTTAGAGTATTTGAAGCATAAAAGTATAATTTATTATTTAAATACTCTGTTCTTTCTTCTTCATTTATAAACTCTTTAAGAATATCAAGCTTTTCAGTGAAGTCACTTTCGTCAATGATAAAGTCTTTGTTAGCTCTTCTAATTGATAAAGGCTCAATTGTTAAATCTTTTCCAAAAGTTTCAACAAGTTTTTGTATACTAACTTCAAGTGTTGTGTATTTTTTATTTACTACAAGACCAAAGTTTTCGCAAGCTTCATAATCAAAAGGCTCATCTTCATTTATTTCATTAAAGATATCTAGTAAAGTTTTTTGCTCTTTTATTTTTATAAAATGCTTTTTGTAATAGGGTAAATAATCAGATTTGGCATCAAATCTAAATATTGCTAATTCTAGTGTCATTTTTAAACCTTGTGACTACTCTTTGTGTCTACTAACTGTAGCACCTATTTTACTAAGTTTCCCTTCTAAATCTTCATATCCTCTATCAAGGTGATAGATTCTATGAATTGAAGTTTCTCCCTTAGCAACTAATGCACATAATACTAATGCCGATGAAGCTCTTAAATCAGTAGCCATAACATCTGTACCATTTAATTGTCCAGCTTGTCCATTGATTGTTGCAATATTTCCATTTAGATGAATATCTGCACCAAGTCTTAGAAGTTCACTAACGTGCATAAATCTATTTTCAAATAGTCTTTCATCAATAGTACTTGTTCCATTTGCTTGAGTTGCAAGTGCCATGAATTGTGCTTGCATATCAGTAGGGAAACCTGGATATTCTGTAGTTACAATATTTACAGGTTTGATTTCATCTGTTGGCATAACTGTAACAGAAGTTTCATCTTGAATAATTTCAAAATTCATCTCTTCTAGTTTTGAAATAACAGCTTCAAGATGTAACGGAATTACTTTGTTAATTTTTAATTTAGTGTTAGAAATAGCAGCAGCACACATATATGTTCCTGCTTCAATTCTATCTGGGATAACATCAAAGTCTTTAAACTCTAGTAACTCTTTATTTGTACCATGAATTACAAGTTTTGAAGTTCCAATTCCTTCAATCTTAACACCAGCATTTGCAATAACTTCACAAAGTTGAACAACTTCTGGCTCTTTTGCTGCATTAATAATTGTAGTAATACCATCTGCTAAAGCTGCTGCCATAACTGTATTTTCTGTTCCACCAACAGTTACTTTATCAAATACAATTTTAGCTCCTTTAAGTCCTTTTGGAGCAGTTGCTTCAATATATCCGTGTTTGATTTCAATATTTGCACCCATAGCTTCTAATGCTTTTAAGTGTAAATCAACAGGTCTTTGACCAATAGCACAACCACCTGGAAGTGAAACTTCACAATGACCAAATCTAGCTAAGATAGGACCTAAAACTAAGATTGAAGCTCTCATTGTTTTAACGATATCATAAGTTGCAGTTGTGTTATGTAGTTTTGAAGTATCAATTTTGATACATTCATCTGTTTTTACAAAACTTCCACCAAGTTTATCAATAAGTTTTAAAAGTGTATTAATATCAACAACATCTGGCATATTGCATATATTTACTTCATTTTTAGCTAAGATTGTTGATGCGATTAGAGGTAAAGCTGCATTTTTTGCACCTGAGATATTTACTTCACCTTGAAGAGGATTTTGACCGATAATTTTTAAATATTCCATTTGTTTCCTAATAAAGTCTTCGATATTTATGTAAATGTTGATATTTTATCTAAAAGTTAATAAAATTCGCTTTTTAATAGAGGATACTAAATGACAAATAATGTCTCTTTGGGAATTAAGTATATGCTTTTCGCTTCTTTTATGTTCGCTTGTATGGGCGCATTTGCAAAAGAGTTAAGTGATTCAATGACTTCAATAGAAGTTGTATTTTTTAGAAATGTATTTGGAGTAATTTTAATACTTATTTCTATATATAAAAAACCTCTGGATCAAAAGGGTGGAAAACCTTTTCTTTTATTTTTTAGAGGTGCTGTTGGTTTTTCTGCTTTACTATTTTTCTTTTATAATATTGCAAATATTCCACTTGGTGAAGCTATGACTTTTTCAAAAACATCTACAATATTTACAGCTATCTTTGCATTTATTTTTGTGAAGGAAAGATTAGCTTTTAGAGGATGGCTTGGTGTATTTATAGGTTTTATTGGAATTTTATTTATTACAGGTTTTGATGGAAGTAGTTTAGACAAAACAGATTGGTTAGGAATTTTATCAGGAGTTGGTGCTGCTTTAGCATATACTTCAATTAGAGAACTTAGAAAATATTATGATAGTAGAACTATTGTTTTATCATTTATGTTAATTGGAACAATAGGACCAGTTATTTTAATGGGAATTTCTGAATTTTATGTAAATGAAAAGTATGATTATATCTTTGGTAAGTTTGTAATGCCTCAAACTGATGATTGGCTTTATATTGTTTTATTAGGATTAGTTTCTACTTTAGCACAAGTTTATATGACAAAAGCCTATTCAGTTGCAAAAGCTGGAATAATTGGTACAATATCTTATGCAAACATCGCCTTTAGTATTTTAATAGGACTTCTTTTAGGTGATAGTTTCCCTGGTATTTGGATAATATTAGGTATAATTTTAATCGTATTTAGTGGCGTTTTAGTCTCTTCAAAAAAGGATTAGTATGGATATACTAAATGAATTTTTTCTATATATTGAAATCATAATTCTAGTTATATTAGTTATTATTTTAGCTTGGTATGTACATGATAAATATGTACAAAGGGATCATCAACTGTTGGTTAACTACCCAATTATTGGAAGATTAAGATATGTTTTAGAAGAGGCTAGAGAGCCTTTTAGACAATATTTTGGTGATGAAAAGTTTTATGAATCAAAAGATAAGTTGGATTGGGTATATAAAGCTTCTAGGGACTTACCTAATTATGCTTCTTTTTCTCCTTCTCAGCCTTTGCCTAAACCAAAGTTTATGTTAAGACATGCAACGATTGTTTTAAATGAAGATGAAGTTGATACAGACTTCTCTGTAACATTTGGAACTAATAGAAAAAAACCATATACTGCAAAATCGATTATTGCAAGATCAGCTATGAGTGATGGTTCTATTTCTCCTGAGGGAACAAGAGCTTTTGTTAGAGGTTCTTTTATGGGAGATTTCCCTATAAACTCAGGTGAGGGTGGACTTACATCAAACTTTTTTGTAACACATCAAAACTATGATGAAAAGTATATGGAAATAGTAAATGGTACAGCTTTTCAGAAGAAAGTTAAAACCGCTGTTTTAAAACTATTTAATGGTGCTTTAGCAGCAGATGCATATAGAAAATTAGTATTTAAAGACAATCCTGAAGCAGAAACATATGTTTTTGATGCAAGAACACAAGTTTTCCATAGACCAAACTGGAATGCTCCTTTAGAGTTTTTCCCTGAAGAAGTTCCAGAAGATATGCCTGATATTATTTTACAAGTAAGTTCAGGACTTTATTCTGTTAGAACAAAAGATGGTAAGTTTGACCCAGAAAGATACCAAAAAGTTATGAGGTTTTGTAAGATGACTGAGCTAAAAATAGCTCAAGGTGCAAAACAAACAGGTGGAAAACTTATTGCTGAAAAAGTTAGCCCAGCAATTGCTTATTATAGAAATGTAGAAGCACATAAAGATTTATTCTCTCCAAATAGATTTCCTTATGCAAATAGTATTGAAGAACTATTTGATTTTATAGGTCAAATGCAAGAGTTATCAGATAAGCCAGTTGGTATTAAAATAGTTATTTCTGATTATGAGAATATTGTTCCTTATGCAAAAGAGATTAAAAAAAGAATAGAAGAAGGAAATAGTGCTTACCCTGATTATATCTCTATTGATGGGGGAAGTGGAGGAAGTGCCACAGCTCCAATTGAGATGATGGAAAGAATAGGTCTTAATATTAGAGACTCTATTTATTTAGTAAATAAAGTTTTAGAAGAGTATGGCGTAAGAAAGCAAGTAAAATTAGTAGCTAGTGGAAAACTTCTAACTCCTGATGATATCATTGTAATCATGGCTTTAGGTGCTGATTTTGTACAAATTGCTAGAGGATTTATGATGAGTGCAGGTTGTATCCGTGCTAGATACTGTTCTGGAACTACTGGGCATGATTGTCCTGTTGGACTTGCAACTCAAAATAAAGAGAAAAGAAAAAAATATTTTGTACATAAACAAGCAAAAAAAGTAAGGGATTATCATAAGAACTTACTAAAAAGTGTAAGAGGCTTACTTGCTGTTATGGGATTAAAAAATATTAATGAACTAAATAAACATAAAATCATGTTCTTAGATAGAAACTCAAAAGTACATGATAATATTGATGATGTATTTGGTAGAATATTAGATATTGGTAAAGATATGGAGGATGAATATCATGAATCTAGATAAGGTTATTTCAGGCTTTTTTATTATTTTAGCTATGACATTAAACTTTGGTTTTTTTTACGGGGATATGGACTCGTTAGTATCTCATAGTAAATATGAACTTATGGCAGCAATTATTGTAAACTTAATTGCTACAACATTAAAGCTTGGGGATAAGACTCAAATGGGTTCTGTATTATTAGCAACATCTTTAGTTGCAGATATTCAACTTATTGCAGCAGCAACAGTTTGGGCAATAGCAGCATATGCATATACAATTGACCAAGAAGTTACAAGTGTTATTATTTCACTTTCAGGTGGAGCATTATTAGCAAACCTTGTTTCTGTAGCACTTTATATTGGCGATACATTAAAGTCAAAAAGATAAATAAAACTAAAGAGCAGTTTTGAAAAATAGTTCACTATTTATAGTCTTACAAAGAATGAGAAAACCATTTTTGGTTTTAATTATTACATATACAATTGCTATTACTGGTTTATTGATTATTGATGGGGTTGATAATAATGGCAACCCTTATCATATGACTATCTTTGATGCTTTTTATTTTGTGACTTATACTGCTACAACTATTGGTTTTGGTGAAACTCCTTATGAGTTTACTTATGCTCAAAGAATATGGGTAAGTGCTTCAATATATATTACAGTTTTAGGTTGGTTTTATGCTGTTGGTACTTTAGTGTCTTTACTTCAAGATAAACTATTTATTAGAGAAATAAAAAGAACAAAGTTTAAAAGACAAGTAGAATCAATAAAAGAAAAGTTTATTATTATCTTAGGATATAACCAAATTACAAATGAGATTGTAAATAGAGCTATTGAACAAGGTATTAGAGCTGTAATTATTGAAAAAGATGAAACAAAAGCAAATGAGGCTATCTTAGAAAACTTTACTCCTACAGTTCCTGTTTTGGTTGCGGATGCCCATAGTGCATGGGCAATTGAATATGCAGGAATAAAAAGTAAGTATTGTAAAGGTTTAGTCTCTTTATTTGAAGATGACTCATTAAATTTAAGAATTGCTCTTACTTCTAAACTTTTAAACCCATATGTAAAGCTTGTTGTTAAATCTACTACAAAAAATCATTCTGATAATCTAAAAGATTTAGATGTAGAGATTGTTGCAAATCCTTTTTCTATAATCTCTAGTGAAATATCTATGGCTTTAACTGCTCCAAACCTTTTAAAGCTTGAAAAATGGATTTATAGAATGGAGGATTTAAATGCAAGTCTTCCTCTTTTTCCAAAGGGTAAATATATAATTTGTGGATATGGAAGAATGGGACAACATATCTACAAAAGATTGAAGTATTATAATATAGAAGCTCAATTTGTAGAGATAGATAGAGGTAAAGGTCGAAGTTTTACAAGTGATGATTTTATGCATATAACTTATGGAAATGCAGATGATAAAGACTTATTACAAGAAGTAGGAATAGAAGATGCTGTTGCCATTATCTCTGCAACAAATGATGATACTACTAACCTTTCAGTTTTAGCAACTGCTAAAAAGTTGAATCCAAAGATTATGACAATTGCTAGAGAAAATGAGATGGAAGATTTCTCTATTTTTAAAAGTGCAAAGATAGACCATATTTTTATGCCATCAAGAATTTTAATCAATAAAACTACAAATGCTTTAATAAATCCACTTTCTGATAAGTTTATAAGACTCATGTCAAAAGAGGATGATAAGTGGGCATCAAGTTTAGTTAGGGATTTAAGCTCTAAGATTGATGAATTCCCTTTATTAAAAGAGATAACAATAGATAAGAAAAATGCCTTTATGATTTACGAGGCAATAGATAAAAAAGAAGAGATAACTTTAAAACTATTTACTAGGTCTTTATATAATAGAGATAAAGAAAATAATATAATACCACTTTTACTTCAAAGAGGTGAGGAATACATTTTATTACCAAGTTTAGAAGAGAAGATACAAAAGAATGATGCAATACTATTTGCATGTGATGAAAATGCTCAAAGTGATATAGAGTATATTTGTCAAAATATATATGAATTTCATTATGCCTTAACAGGAAAAGAAAAAAGTACGATTTTTAAAAAGGATTAACATGACAGTATTAACAGGACCATGTGTTTTAGAAGATAGAGATACAGTATTTAAAATTGCAGAAAAACTAAAACCATTAAGTGAAGACAAAAGAGTAGACTTTTATTTTAAAGCCTCTTTTGATAAAGCAAATAGAACAAGTTTAAACTCATATAGAGGACCAGGTTTAGAAGAGGGATTAAAACTATTTCAAGAGATAAAAGAGCAGTTTGGATATAAGCTTGTAAGTGATATTCATGAGTCATATCAAGCAAAACCTGCAAGTGAGGTTTTAGATATATTACAAATTCCTGCATTTTTATGTAGACAAACAGATTTACTTGTGGAAGCAGCAAAAACTAATTGTAAAATTAATATCAAAAAAGGACAGTTTTTAGCAGCAGATGCTATGAAACATCCTGTAGAAAAAGTACTTCAAACAAGAGGTGTTGATGAGGTAAATTATATTAACTCTCAAGAGAAAGGTGTTTGGCTTTGTGAAAGAGGAAACACTTTTGGTTATGGTGCATTAGTTGTAGATATGAGAAACTTAATTCTTATGAGAGAGTATGCTCCTGTGATTTTTGATGCTACACACTCTGTTCAAATACCAAGTACTGGTGGAACAACTGGTGGTAACTCTGAGTATGTTCCTTATATGGCAAGAGCAGCAGCTAGTGTTGGTGTTGATGGTTTCTTCTTTGAAACACATACGGACCCTAAGTCTGCAAAAAGTGATGGTCCAAACATGCTACAAGTTGATAAGTTATATAAAACAATTGATGAGATATTTGCTATTAAAGAAGCGCTTCAAAGCCTTTAATATTTTTTTAGATATAATGGCTAAATATTAGAAAAAATTTGGAGAAATTTTATGAAGATTATTGAAGGAAAAATGAGATTAAATGGTAACGAAAAAGTTGCTATTATCAATGGAAGATTTAATCATATTATTACAGATAGATTAGTTGAAGGTGCAAAAGATGCATTCGTAAGACATGGTGGAAATGAAGAGAACTTAGATTTAATTCTAGTTCCTGGTGCTTTTGAAATTCCATTTGCTTTAGAAAAAGCTTTAGAGACTGGAAAGTATGACGCAGTTTGTTGTGTTGGTGCAGTAATTAGAGGAGCAACTCCACACTTTGATTACATTTCAGCTGAAGCTACAAAAGGTATTGCAACAGTTACTTTAAAATATGGTAAGCCTGTATCAAATGGTGTTTTAACAACTGATACAATTGAGCAAGCTATTGAAAGAGCTGGTTCAAAAGTTGGAAACAAAGGTGCAGAAGCTATGACTACAATCATTGAGATGTTAGACCTTTATTCAGAGATGGGGAAATAATTTGGCAACTAGAACACAAGCGAGAGAATCAGTAATAGGTTTACTTTATGCATATGATCTTGGAAATGAAGGTATTGTAACTTTTATTGATGAGATTTTAGAAGATAAGAAAATTAGAAACAAACAAAAAGATTTTGCACTAGACTTATTTAATGGTGTAGTTGACAATATTGAAGATATCAGTGAAGAGATTGTTTCACACTTAAAGCAAGGTGGAATCAAAGATATTGGAAGTGTTGAAAAATCAATATTAAGACTTGCAATTTATGAAATTAAATTTAAAGGTCTAGATAAAGCAATCGTTATTAATGAAGCAATTGAGTTATCTAAAAAATTAGCTTCTGATGGTGCTCCTAAGTTTATAAATGGAGTATTAGATAAAGTAAACAAGGCATCATAAATGAGAGATATGAAATTATGTATTTCTCTTGATTTACCAAGTGCAAAAGAGAATCTTGCACTTGTTGAACAAATCAAAGATTATGATGTTTGGTTAAAAGTTGGATTTAGAAGTTATATTAGAGATGGAAAAGCTTTTTTAGAAGATTTAAAAGCTATAAACCCAAACTTTAAAATCTTTTTAGATTTAAAACTTTATGATATTCCTAACACTATGGCTGATGCTGCACAAGAGATTGCTTCTTTTGGTCTTGTAGATATGTTTAATGTACATGCAAGTGCTGGTAAAAGAGCAATGAGTGAAGTAATGGAAAGAATTAAAGATATACCAAATAAACCTATTGTTATAGCAGTAACAGCACTTACTTCTTTTGATAATGATGAGTTTAAAGCTGTATATAATGAAGATATTGAAACAAAAGCAACTAAACTAGCAGTTGATACATATGAGTCTGGTGTAGATGGTGTTGTATGTTCTGCCTTTGAAAGTTTAGATATTAAAAAGAATACTTCTGATGAGTTTATTACTTTATGTCCTGGGATTAGACCTTTTGGTGAAGCTGCAGGTGATCAAAAAAGAGTTGCTGATATTCCTTTTTCAAAAGAGAACTTAGTAGATTTTATCGTAGTTGGAAGACCAATTTATAAGTCTGAAAACCCAAAAGAGGTTGTTAATAATATTTTAAAGAACATTTAGTTTAAAATTAAGATGTTTTTAAGTACATATTCATTAAAATCTCATTCCTAATTCGTTGGACAAGTGGGTGAGTGGCTGAAACCACACCCCTGCTAAGGGTGCGTCTCTTTACGGGGACCGAGAGTTCGAATCTCTCCTTGTCCGCCACTAATTATGGATTTTTATTAGTGTGGTTGGGTTCTTAGCTCAGTTGGTCAGAGCACTCGGCTCATAACCGAGTGGTCCGGAGTTCGAATCTCCGAGAACCCACCACTTTAATATTTTGAGCGGGAGTAGCTCAGTTGGCTAGAGCCTCTGCCTTCCAAGCAGATTGTCGCGAGTTCGAGTCTCGTCTCCCGCTCCACTTTTTAATTTTATTTTAAGAAATTTTTGCTAAAATTTCACCCGTTGCGGGAGTAGCTCAGTTGGCTAGAGCCTCTGCCTTCCAAGCAGATTGTCGCGAGTTCGAGTCTCGTCTCCCGCTCCACTTTTTTTAACTACATATTAATCAAAACTTCAATAAAATTACGAAAAACTATAAAGAACCAATCAATGAATGATTTTGTAAATAATAACCTTAATTCTATACTTGAAGCTTCATTCTCTCTATCAAATCAAGCAATATATCTTTTAAACCAAGAAGGTGAAGTTTTATTTGCTAATAATAATGCACTAGAAAGCCTAGGCTACACAGAAGAAGAGATTACTAAGCTTCATGTATGGGATATTGATGCAAATGTAAATACTAAAGAGAAGTATTTAGATGCTGTAAAGATGTTTCAAGAAAAAGGTCCTGATGGACAAGCAAATACTTTAGAAACATATCATAAAAGAAAAAATGGAAGAGTTTTCCCTGTAGAAGTAGTTTCAAAGTTTACTAAGATAGATGGAAAAGAGTATTTATTTTCTTATGCTAGAGATATTACTAGTAGAGTAAGAAGAACAGAAGAGATAAATTTATACTTTGATTTAATAAACTCTTCAAAGGATATGATTTTTGTTGTTGACCATGAAAGCGAGCTTGTAGAATTTGCAAATGAAACTGCATGTGACCAATTAGGTTATACTCTAGCAGAACTAAAGAAAACAAAAATATCTAATATTAGAAAACCAATGGAAAGTGCTGATAATATAGCTATTCCTGAAGTTTTAAAGAAGATAAAAGAGGAAAATACTTTAACAACTTTTGGTGTTTATACTTCGAAAGCTGGAGTTAATATTCCTGTTGAGACTTCACTTCATTTAAAAGAGTACCAAGGGAAATTTTTTGTAACTGCAATTTCAAGGGATATTTCAGAAAGACTTGAAATTGATGGAAAAAGAGAAGAGTTAAACTTAAAACTAAAAAACTATAATAAAACACTAGAAAAAGAGATTAGTAAAGTTAAAAAAGACTTGATTGATTATGAATCAATAATGAAAAGACAATCCAAAATGGCTGCAATGGGTGAGATGTTAGAAAACATCGCTCACCAATGGAGACAACCTTTATCTGCTGTTTCTGTATTATCAACGGGAATGATTTTACAAAATGAGCAAGATTTATTAAATAAAGACCTTTTAGATGCTGGATTAAATGATATAAATGAACAAGTTCAGTATCTATCAAAAACAATTGATGATTTTAGAAACTTTTTCAAACCAAATAAACAAAAAAATAGATTTAATTTAAAAAGTGTTATTAAAACATCAATCAAATTATCAAAAGCAAGATATACAAAAAAACATATTGAATTTATAACAAGTATTGAAGATATGGAACTATTTACTTATGAAAATGAACTTCTACAAGTTTTATTAAATATCATTACAAATGCAAAAGATGAATTAATCAAAAAAGAGGGTAAGAAGTTTATTATCATAGATACTTGCTGTGATGAAGACTATTTATATATAAAAATCAAAGATAATGCAGGTGGAATAGATAAGTTTATTTTAGACAGAATTTTTGAACCATATTTTACTACAAAACATAATTCTCAAGGTACAGGAATAGGTCTGTATATGTCTAAAAATATTGTAAAACATATGAATGGAAAAATAAGCGTAAAGAATGAGAATATTGAATATAATAGCTCAGTATATTTAGGTGCTTGTTTTGAAATTAAACTACCTTTTGTACAAAATAGATAAGGTTTAAAAATGAATGATAGATTACATGAAATATTAGGTGAAATTGGAATTATCCATAAATCACTTTTAGATAACCAAAAAATTGATGATGTTGAATATGTTTTAGAGTACTTAGATGGATTTGAGGATGATGTAAAAGATCACTATTTAAAACTTTTATTACAGTATTATTTCCAACAAAATAATCTAAATAATGTAAAAGAGTTACTTCTTTTAGGATATAAATTCGATTTAAGAATGGAAGATATTAAATTAGCCTTTTTAAATATTAAATCAAATGAAGAAAATGTAATTGATTTCTTAGATGATAATGTTGTATTTTTAAAAGATTCAAATATGGAAGAGCCATTAAAAAAGATGTATACTTACTATATGGAAAATGAAGCTTTACAAGCGACTTTAGAAGAGACTGTAGAGCTTTTAAAGAGAAATAGATACATTTGTGCTTATGCATATAAAAATAGAGATTATGATTTTGCAAGATTCTTTTTAAATGAAGATTTATTACAGTCTTTAAAAGAAGATATGCCTTATCTTTTAAAGTAGGGATTAGTTATAGCAAAATTTAAAAAAGTACATGTTGAAATAACAAATGTATGTAATCTAAAGTGCAGCTTTTGCCCTCCAAAGCTTCAGCCAAATGAGACAATGAAGCTTTCAAAGTTTGATGAATTAAACAAAGAGCTAAAAGAGGTAACTAATGAGTTAGCTTATCATGTAGTTGGTGACCCTTTAGTTTTAAAAAATTTAAATGAATACCTAGATATAAGTTTAAACCATGAACTAAAAGTAAATATTGTAACTACCGCAAACAATATAAATCAAAGTTTCCATGAGACTTTGATGCACAAAGCAATAAGACAAATAAACTTCTCAATAAACTCATATAATGCAAACTCGCACAAGAAGTCTTTAGAAGAGTATTTAAACCCAATAGTTGAGTTTACAAAATATGCAATTCAAAAAGAACAACACTTTTTTATAAACTTTAGAATTTGGAATTTAGATGATAGTAAAAGTGCTAAAGAGTTTAATAGCAAAGTGTTTAATTATTTAGAAAAGCATTTTGATGTAAACTTGGATTTAGATGCAATTTACAAAGAGAAACCAAAAAACATAAAACTTGCAAGAATGGTTTTTATAAATTTTGATGAATATTTCAATTGGCCAAGCTTGGATAATGAGTTTGTATCAGAAGAAGGAACTTGTTATGGATTGGATTCTCACTTTGCAATTTTAAGTTCTGGAAAAGTAGCTCCTTGTTGTTTAGATAAAGATGCGATTATAAATTTAGGAGATATTAATAACTCTTCAATTAAAGAGATTTTATCTTCTAAAAGAGTTCAAGATATAAAACAAGGTTTTAAAAGTGGCAAAGTAATAGAAGAACTTTGTCAAAAATGTGAATACAGAACAAGATTTGATAAATAAAGGTTTTAGATGTTAGAAGGACAAATGATAGCTTTAAGTGTTAGGGACTTTTTTACAAAGTCAATGCTTAAAATAGCTTTTTTACCACTTATAATTACAATGGCAGTTTTATTAATAGCTTTTTATAGTGCAGCAGATTATGGTTTTGACTCACTACAAGTTTATATTGAAACTACACAAAATGGACAAGATGTAGCAGTTGACCCAAATGCTCCTTTTTATTATATTTGGGCGACAGCAGTTATTGGGTTCTTATTTCAATACTCAGTAACTTCTTGGTTAGTAGGTTTTTTATTTTATACAATTGGAACACTATTTGTAATGATGTTCTCGGTGTTTACAACACTTATTATTATAGGTTTTTTAACACCTTTTATTTTAGAGATTATTCAAAAAAGACACTATCCTGAGATAAAAACAAATGGTTTTGGAAATATTCTAAGTCCTCTTTGGGTTTTAGCTAGAAGTGGTCTTATTATGGTGATTATGTTTTTTGTATTAATGCCTTTATACTTTATTCCTTTTATAAATATAATTGCATTTAATTTTCCTCTTTACTACTTTTTTCATAAACTTTTAAATTATGATATTGCTTCAACTATTCTTACTAAAGAAGAGTATGCAGTAATTCATGCAAAAAAAGCAAGCTCTTTTAGAGGAAGAACTATTTTCTTATATATTTTATCTATGATTCCTTTTATTACACTATTTACAGCTGTATTTTATATTATATATTTAGGTCATGGATATTTTCAAGAGTTAAAAAAGATTAGAAATAACGAAGATAGTATAATAAATAATTTAGATAAAAAGCAGATAACAAACTAGTTATAAAACTAGTCTGTATCCTGTTCCTTGAACATTTTTAAGAACATCAGAAGGAAGTTTCTTTCTGAAGTTTTTGATGAATAATCTCATAGCATTTGGTGTCATAATATCTTCATTCCAAATGATATTTTCCATCTCTTCATAAGTAATAATTCTATTTTTTTGAATTAGTAGTTTTAAAAATTGATTCTCTTTTCTTGTTAGTTTAAACTCTTCATCTGGTGATTGAATAATTGATTTACTCTCATCAAATAACCAACCTTCTAAAAGATTATAAACTCTAGCACTATCAAAACTTTTAACAAAAGCTTCTAAGGCTTCAATTAGTTTTCCTTCTGTAAGAGGTTTGATAATATATTTTACAAGATGAAGTTCAGTAGCTTCAAGCATATACTCTAAATCTGTGTGTGCAGAAGTTATAATAACTCTTACTTTACTATCAACTTTTCTAATTCTTTTAATTAGTTCAATACCTGTTTCATTTGGCATTTTAATATCTGTAATGATTAAATCAGGTTTATTTTGTTCATAAAGTTTGTAACCTTCTTTTGCATTTTTGGCTACATATGTCTCTTTAAATAAGTCCTTTAATACCTCGGTAATGTTCTTTCTAATACCTTCTTCATCTTCAATATATAAAATAGTGAAGTTTTTCAAGTTTGAAATTAGTGATTTGTCCATACAAAAAACCCCTATTATTAAAAGTATGGTATCATATCGAAAATAGCATTAGGGTTTAGAATTTGCAGTTAATGACAGAAAAGAATATCTCAAAAATAATAATTTATGTTTTCATAATTATCATGACAACAATGATTCTTATGATTTCTTATTTCTATGTAAAAAAGACATATGAAGATTTTGATAGACAGATGGACAAATATGTTCAAGATTATTATAAAAATCAAAAAATAATGTTAAAAAAAGAGATTGATACAATCATTGATGTAATCAAATATAATGCAACAAAAAGTGATGAAGAGAATGAAGATGAACTAAAAAGAGATACAGTAAGACTTCTAAATAATATCTCTTTTGATGAAGATAAAAGTAACTATATTTTTGTATATGAGGTTTTAGATATAAATGGTGGTGATGACTTTGCCAAACTACTTGTAAACCCAAATAGACCTGATTTATTAGGACGTATGCTTTCTACAAACTACAAAGATGCAAATGGCAAAAAGTTCCGTCAACAGTTTATGGAAGATATAAGACAAAAGGGTGAGTCCTTTACTGAGTATGCATATAAAAAAGTAAATAGTGAGACATCTAATCAAAAACTTTCTTATTTTAAATATTTCCCTAGATGGAGATGGGTTATTGCAGTTGGGGTTTATACAGATGATATTGAAGAAGAGATTTCAAGAAATAGAGAGCAACTTCAAAAGAGTATCCAAAATCAAATAGTTCAAAATATTTTACTATTTACACTGTTTTTATCAATAGCAATTGTTATTTCTATCTTAGTTTCACAAAAAATTGACGATGTTTTAAAGTCATATCAAAGAAGAGTAAAAGCAAAAACAGATGAGTTAAATGAGCTTAATGAGAACCTTGAAAAAAGAGTTGAAGATGAGATTGAAAAGAATAGGGAGCATGAACAGCTTCTTGTTCAAAAATCAAAGTTTATAGCCCTAGGAGAGATGATTTCAAATATTGCTCACCAATGGAGACAACCTTTATCTGAACTCTCTTCTATCTTTATGAATATCAAGTTTAAGTATTATATGGAAAGACTTGATGAGAAAACAATGGATAAAAAAGTAAGAGAAGCTGAGGCTGTATTAGAGTTTATGTCTCATACTATTGATGATTTTAGAAATTTCTTCATGCCTAAAAAGTCTAAAGAGGAGTTTTATTTAAGAAGTTCAATGGACTCTATTATGACTATTATTTCAAGTGCTTTATCAAATAATAGTATCTTAGTAGATATGGATATTCCTGAGGATATTAAGCTAAATACATATGCAAATGAGTTCCAGCAAGTAATTTTAAATATCATCACAAATGCAAAAGATGTTCTTATTCAAAATAAGATTCAAGAACCATGGATAAAAATCTATGCAAAAGAGACAGAAAACAATGTTATCTTACTTATTGAAGATAATGGTGGTGGAATCAAAGTAGAACCAAAAAGTAAAGTTTTTGAACCATATTTTACTACAAAAAAAGATAGTGATGGAACAGGTATTGGGCTTTATATGTCAAAGATTATTGTTGAAAAAAATATGAATGGAAAACTAAGAGTTAGAGATACAACTCATGGTGCAAGATTTGAGATTTATTTACCTAAATAGAAAGTAGTTTTACTTTCTATTTAATTATTATCTCTTTTTTTTCAAGACTAAAAATAGTCTTCTCTTCATCACTTGATTTTAAACTACATTTGTAAGAGTTGTTAGTTGATAAGTTACTAACAATTGATAAACCTAAGCCAAAACCATTTTTTCTGTTTTTTCTATTTTTACTTTTTGATGTTGTAAAAAATGGGTCAAATATTTTTTGACTATACTCTTTTTCTATTTTATTTCCATTATTTTCAAAGTAAATATTTTCACCCTCTGAATATACTTTTACATAGCCTTTTTCAATATGTTTTATTGCATTACAAATGATATTTATACAAATCTTTTTTAAATCAATTTTATTGAACTCTATCACTAAGTCTTTATTTATCTCATTTATCAATTGTACGTTTTCATTTTTTGGTAAAAGTGGGAATAGTTCATTTTCTAAAAAATAGTATAAGATGATTTTTTCTTTTGCTTTATGTCTTTCCATAGATGAAATAAACTCTAACATATCTACAGTAAGCTCATTTAAAAAGTTAATCTCTTTTTTCATATAATCAAGTGCTTCAGGAAGTTGTTTTTTAGATACTAATCCATCTTCAATCTCTTCTATATAACCATTGATTATTGTTATTGGTGTTTTAATATCATGGGACATTGAAATAAGAAGATTTGAAAGATTATGGTTTTTTTGTCTTAAATCTCCAATTAACGTTTCAAGTTGATTTGATAAATAGTTTATATCATCATTTATCTCATGAACTTCACTAATAAAGTTTTTACTGTTATTTTGTGTAAACTCTTGGTCTCTAATCTTTGCTAATCTTTCTTGTATAAAAAGAAATTTTCTTGAAAGGTAAGTTCCAGAAAATAGGCTAAGAAAACCAATTACTGGTAAAACTGATAATACTGTTAGAGAAATTTTTATAAGCATTACACTACAAATAGGTTTACCTATAATTACAAAAGTCATAACAGCAGTAAAAGTTGAAACAATAAGTCCTGCAACAGTAGCAAGTATTACAATAAATGTTTTAATTTTCATCTATTTTATATCCTATTCCTCTAATTGTTTTAATTATATTTTTATTGTGATGAAGAGATATCTTTTTTCTTATATTACAAATATGACTATCAATTCCTCTATCATCAATTTCACCTAAGTAGTTGTCATAAATCAGTTGAGCTAACTCTTGTCTTGAATATACTCTGTTTTTATTATTTGTAAAAACAGAAAGAATAAAATATTCACTAGGTGTGAAGTCAACTATGAAGTTATTTATAGAGATTTCTTTTGCCTCATCATTTACAACAATACTACTTGTCTCTTCTTGATTTTTAGAAACAATTAGTTCATCTCTTCTTTTTAAAAGTGATTTTATTTTAAGTGATAACTCTTTTGCAGAAAAAGGTTTGGCTATATAATCATCAATCCCATAGTTATAACCTTTTGTTTTAAAATCCTCTGTATCTAAAGCACTTATCATAATAATAAGTGTTTTTTTAGACTGATTTCTTATTGAGTTACAAAGTGTAAAACCATCTACATGTGGAAGCATAATATCTAAGGTAACAAGGTCATACTCTTTTGCTTTTATAAACTCTAAAGCACTTTTCCCATCTAGGGCAATATCCACATTATAAACTTTAGAATCAAGTCTATTTTTTATAAAGTGTACAATAGATTCTTCATCTTCTATTATCAATATATTTTTTTTCATTTAATACTCAATTTTTATTTAACTATAGTGTACTTCTCGTGATTATACAATTGTATTGTTAAGAAAGTATGAAGATTTTATCTTGACAATTTCTTAATAATTTCTTCATAAAATCTCAATAGTCTTAAAATAAAATGCACACATATAAAAGTACTAAAGGATATGTAATGAAAGAAAAAAAAGAAATTGGGCTTCATGAAGCTTATTATAATGATCCAGTAAAAAGTGATTTAGATATATTTGGGAGAGAAAGCGATGAGTCAAGAAGAGGGTTCTTAAAAAAATCTTCTATTTTAGCAATGGCTGCAATGGTTGGTTCAAATATACCTTTTGGTTCAAATATGCCATCTGGTCTTATTCCTGCTGCATTAGCTGATTCAACTGAACCTTTTAAAATAGAAGGAAAAGATGGATTAGTTTATCTAAATGATAGACCTGTAAATGCAGAAACACCGCCACATTTATTAAATGATGAATTTACACCTGGAAAACACTTCTTTATTAGAAATAATGGTGTTCCTCCAAAGAAAACAGAAAATCCAGATGAGTGGACTTTAGAAATTGCAGGAGAAAGCTGTGAAAAACCTACAACATTTACACTAAAAGAGTTAAAAGAGAAGTTTAAACACTATACTTATGCTTTACAATTAGAGTGTGGTGGAAATGGTAGAAAAGAAGTTAATCCTCCAGCAAAAGGAAATCAATGGACAACTGGTGCTATAGGTTGTGGTAGATGGACTGGTGTTAGATTAAGAGATGTTCTTGAGTATTGTGGTATTAAAAAAGATGCTGTTTATATTGGATATTATGGAAGAGATACTCACTTAAGTGGTGACCCAACAAAAGAGGTTATCTCAAGAGGTGCTCCAATGGAAAAAGCTTTAGAAGATGAGTCTTTAATCGCTTGGGCATATGAAGGCGAAGATATTCCTTTATATAATGGTTATCCTTTAAGATTAGTAGTTGGTGGATGGCCTGCCTCTGTATCTGGAAAATGGCTTAAAAAGATTGTTATTAGAGATAGAGTTCATGATGGTAAGAAAATGAATGGACAATCTTATAGAGTACCTAAAAATCCAGTTGCTCCTGGAACAAAAGTAGCCGATGAAGATATGGAAATTATTGAATCAATGCCTGTTAAGTCATTGATTACTTTCCCTAAATCAGGTGTAAGACATGAGTTAAATAAGAAGTTTAAATTCAATGGAAAAGCTTGGGCAGGTGATTTAGAAGTAACACAAATGGAAGTTTCAATTGACTTTGGAGCAACATGGAAAAAAGTTAAGAAGTTAAATAAACCACTAAACAGACTTGCTTGGCAATCATGGGAAGCATCAGTTAAGTTCCCTAAAACTGGTTATTATGAAGTTTGGGCAAGAGCTATGGACTCAAATGGTGTTAAACAACCAATGATTTTACCAGGTTGGAACCCAAGAGGTTATTTAAATAATGCTTGCCATAGAATAGCTGTATTAGTAGTGTAAGGAGTTTTAAATGAAATTATTCAAAAAAACTTTTGTAGCCCTAGGGCTACTTACACTTCTTTCTTCTTTTTCTTTTGCAGCTGAAAAGCAATATGATAAAGAGACAGGACTTATTATTGATTCTGGAATGGAAGTAGTTAGAGCAAACTGTACAGTTTGTCATAGTGCTAAGTTTATTACTTTACAAAGAGGTGATAGACAAACTTGGCTTGATATGATTAGATGGATGCAAGATTCTCAAGGGTTATGGCAGTTTGATGCACAAACTGAAAAGACTATTTTAGACTATTTAGAGAAAAACTATGCTCCTGATAAGGCTTCAAGAAGACAAAATCTAAGTAAAGACCTATTACCATAAATCAATTATTAGGGAAAATCTTCCCTAATAGCAATCTGGTACAATAAAAACTTCTAAAAATAGTATATAATTGCATATGGCAAAAAATCAAGACACTGCTTTTCAAACTAAAATTTGGAAACCAAAGTTTAGTGATGACATTACTTTTCATAAGGCTTATTTTCTAAACTACGGTTTTGATAAGCATGTTCACGAAGACTATACTATTGGACTAATCCAAAATGGACATATGGATGCATTTGTTGATGGTGAAAAAAAGAGCTTAGATAGTTCTACTATTGTTAGTGTAAATCCTGATGAAACCCATGCTTGTCAAACTTTTTACCATAAAGACTATACTCTTTATTCAATCTATTTAAAACCAAATTTATTTAAAGAGCTTGTAAATGAAAACTTTCATACAAGTGAACTATATTTTAAAGAAGGTGCTTATTTTGATAAAGAGCTTTCAAGTAGATTTTTGAAGATACTAAACTTTAGTGAAAATCAATATCTTTCTAACTTAGATTTTGAGTGTGAGCTTTTAGATTCTGTTAAAAGTTTAGTCTCAAAAAACGTAAAATACAGTATTGACAAAAATATTTCAAATCATCAATCAATGATAAAAAAAGCAAAAGAGTTTATGAGTGAAAACTACCATTTAGATTTAAACTTAGATGATATCTCAGATGCTTTAGATGTATCAAAATACCATTTTCTAAGAACTTTCAAGGACAAAACTTTTCTTTCTCCCCATAATTACCTTATGCTAAAAAGAATAGAAAAAGCAAAAGAGTTACTTCAAAAAGGTGAAAGTCTTACAAATACAGCGCATATTTGTGGCTTCAATGACCAAAGCCATTTAAATAGAAGATTTAAATCTATCATGGGCTTAACTCCTGGGGAATACAAAAAGTTTTTTAATTAGCAATTTCATACAAGACAATAATTTCTTTCTTTGATAATATTCTTTTATGGATAAAAATTTTAGAAACGGATTTATAGCTAATCTTCCAATTGGAATTAGTGTTTTTGCTTACGGTGCAGTTTTAGGTGTACTTTGTGTTCAAAAAGATATTGAGTTTTACCAATTAGCTTTGATGAATATCTTTATTTTTGCAGGTTCTTCTCAATTTGTAATTGTAGATATGTGGAATACAACTCTTGATATTATTGGAGTGACGATTGCAGCACTTCTTGTAAATCTTCGATATTTTTTAGTTACTGCTTCATTGAATACTCTTTTTGTAGGCACAAGTAAAACTCAAAAATTTAAATATATGCACTTTGTGACTGATGAGTGTTGGGCTATTACAATGCAAAGATTAAAACAAGAAAGTATTACTCCTATGTTTTTATTGGGTGGAGGAGTTTGTATTTTTTCAGTTTGGTTTGCAGGAACTTCCCTTGGATATTTTTTAGGTGATTTTATTCAAAGTCCAGAAAAATACGGTTTAGACTTTGCCTTTATTGCAATCTTTTTAGCTCTAGCTATTAGTATGTATAAAGGAAAAGAAAATATTATTCCTTGGCTTATAACTATTGTAAGTGCTTTTGCTTTTGAGCAGTTAATAGATGGAAAAATATATATAGTTTTAGCAGCTATTTTAGGTGCTTTTTCAGCTGTAGTTTTTTCAAAGGATGAAAGATATGGATAGTTTTACATTTAGTGCCTTAGCTATAATATTTTTAGTTGCATTGGGAACTTATAGTTTAAGGGTTTTTGGAATTCTTCTTTCAAGTAAGTTATCAAAAAACAAAAAGATAGAACTATTTTTAGACTATCTTCCTTCTACTTTACTTTTAGCCTTGGTTTTTCCAAGTATTATAAAAGAAGGAGTTGCTGGAGTAATCGCAAGTTTACTTATTGTTTTGATTATGTATAGAACAAATAATGTTCTTCTTTCTATGTGTGTTTCTATTTTATTTATAGCTCTTTTTAGAAACTATATGACATAAGCCTTTTGGCTTATGCTTTGATTTTTTTGTATGCTTCACCTAAACTTTTAGAGGCTTTTAGAAGTAGAACTTTTTCTTCTTTATTTAAAGAGACATTTAGTCTATATTCAACACCTTTACTTCCAATTGTACAAGGAAGACTAAGAACAGTTCCTTTTTCTAGGTTGTACTCTTTATTTGCTTTTACTGATACAGAGAATATTTTCTTTTCATCTCGAATAACACTTTGAATAAGTTTTGCAACAGCAACTGCAACCCCAAAGTTTGTATATCCTTTTCTTTGGATAATCTCATAGGCTCTATTTTTTACTATTTGCATAGTATTCTTTTTTAGTTGCTCTAATTTCAAACCCTTTGGAAGAGGGAAATTTTTTAGTTTGATTGAACCAATTATTGCATTTGACCAAACAGCAAACTCACTATCTCCATGCTCACCTATAACATGAACATGAACATTTTTTCTATTTACATTTAACTCTTTTCCAACTTGAAATCTTAATCTTGAAGTATCTAAAAGTGTTCCTGAACCAAAAATCTTGTTAGAGTCTCTTTTACTTGCTTCTTGTGCAACTCTTGTAAGAATATCAACAGGATTTGATACCATAACTAAAACAGCATTTGGCACGTATTTATCAAGGTTTTTGATTATATCTTTTATGATTTTTGCATTTCTATCAAGAAGTTCTAATCTTGTCTCACCTTCTTTTTGTCTAGCTCCTACTGTAATAGCTACAATACTACACTTAGCTAAGTCTTTATAATCATTTGTAGCTTTTACAGTCATCTCTGAAAGTAGTGGAATAGTGTCATCTATATCCATAGCTTCTGCTATTGCTTTGTCTTTGTCTCTATTGAAAAGAACAATCTCTTTTCCAACATTTCTAAGAACTAAAGCATTTACAATAGCTGCACCTACATTTCCTGCACCAATTACACCTATTTTTGTAAGACTTGACATATGAAAAACCTTTTGTTTTTTATTTGAATTGTAGCTAGATAATTTTAAGGAAAAGTTATTTTAGGAAGTCTATTTTTCTTTCGTCTTTCCATCTTTTTTTATTTCTTCTTTTAAAAGAGGTGAAAGCACTTATTCCTATCAGTAACGCTAGTAGATAATAAGCATAAGTCTCCATGATATCCTTTCATTTTATATTTTGAAAGTATATCAATAAAAACTCTGCTTACTTAAAAGTATTTCATTTTGCAATGTTTTTGTTTTTGTAAAAACTATAAGAAAAATATGTCAGTATAACTAGCGTACCAATTACGATATAAATAAGGGAAATATCCCTTGCTGAAGATAGGTTTATAACAGTTGCTAAATAAGTAGCTCCCATAGAAGAAAGCCCAAAGTTTAGTGCTGAAAATAGACCCGATGCTGTTCCTGCATTTTCTTTAAAGTCTTCTAGTGCAAAAGCAGGGCAAGCACTTACAAAAATAGTACAACCTACAGCGATAATAGCCATAGGTAAAACATATGTTTGCCAAATACCAAAAGATGAAAGAGCAAAGATTAATACTCCTCCAAAAGTATAAAATAAGATACCAATACTTACTGTGTTTTTTATTCCTATTTTTTCTACAACTAAAGGAACAGTAAAACTACCAATCATAAAAACAAAAGCTATAAGCATAAACATCCAACCAAATGATACTTTTGATACACCTAAATACCCAATCAAATATAAAGGTGCAATAGTTAAAAAGAACATAAACCCAAGAAAACCAACAAGTGTAAGACTAAGATATAGTACAAAGTTTTTATTTGTCACTACACTTTTGTATACTTCTATTGTTGACTGCTTTTCTAAGATATCATCTTTTTTACTTTTTACTAAAGTCTCTGCTGTAAAAAGATAAGTCCAAACAATACTACATAAACCAATAATAGAAAACAGAGTAAATACATATTGCCAAGAGTTTGTTTCTAAAATAAAAGCCCCAATAAGTGGAGCAGATACGGGAATAATCGCTAAAGAACCGTTTAGATAACTATAAGCTCGTCCAAGTTTTACTCCATCAAAGGTATCTCTGATAATTGCAAAGATTGCAGCAAAACAAGCACTTCCTCCAAAGCTTTGTAAAGCTCTGTATGCTAAAAACTGAGTTGGGCTATCTTGAGTTATCTTTGATATTAAGTATGAAGCTATAGAAAAAATAACAAGTCCTATAAGCGCTACATTTCTTCTTCCTATAATATCACTGATTCTTCCCCAGAACATCTGTCCTATTCAAATCTTATATTTATGTGTAAATTTACTCGTATTTTAGGACTATCTACTATTAAATGACATTTCTGTAAACTTTTAATCTTAAAATTTTAGCATACTTAATCTCCCTTCGTCAAATTTTGTGCCAAATATTACAGGTTATTGAACTTGTCTTTGTAACTCATCTTTGTAGCAATTTTCTTTCCACATTAATCCTCTTAATATATTTAACATTTGCAGGTTAATTACGATATCACCTTAATATACATTATGTATTATTATCATCTAAATATCCACATTAAACATACATTAAAAGCATATCATATACTTAAAATTTATTTAAGAAACATCTCAATCTCTAATGTTTTTTTATAGTAACATCTACAAAAATACCTTATTTAAGGTGTTTGTAGATATTTTGATATACAACACTTTTTGTACATGTTATTTGTTCATTTTTAGGTTCTTTGATCTATAATATATATTCAATAAATAGTTAGGCACTAAAACCAAAAAATGGAGAATATTCAAATGAAGAAATATAAGGCATTTACAATAAATGATGATGGAACAAGAAATAAAATAGATGCTAATTCTATTGTTATTGAATTAACAGAAAATAAAATTATAGAGTTAGACTTGAATCCACAATCAAATCATTTTGGTGGTTTACCTATAATCACCCCTGCAGATGAAGAACAAAATACATTCCCTGTGTTTAATGTAAAGCCAAGTGCAAGTAATGTTTTGCATATTTATGTTGAACATATCGAACTGAAAAAAAATGAAAAAGAATAAATTATTATTATTTAGCGTTAATCTTTTTACCATAGGGATAATCTTTCTTTATCTTGAAACTAATTTTTATCAATTTGTTGATCACAATAATTTTTTGCAAGAAAGTTGGTTTATGCCACTTGGCTTTTTTAGCTTAATTTTTGGAGCTCTTGGATTATTGTTAGTGTTTGTAAAAACAATTTGGTTGAAAATTAAAAATAATTAGTACAAAGAAAAGCCTAACACAGCCCTCAAGAGGAACGGCAAGAGGCTATGCTGTTTGCCAAACTCAAAATTGAATCAAAACTTATAAATGCTAAATCAGTTTCGGGATAAATCACTTGCCACCCCCCCCTTAGCTAAACGTTAGATCATAAATAGTTAAAATACTCTTATAACCTCTTCTTTTTAGCTACATCTTGAATCGCTCTATAGATTGTATTACGAGCTACATGAAAAATCTTTGATAAGAATGCAACAGATTTTCCTTTTTCACGCTGTTTGTATATAATATTCTTTTCTTTAGTACTAAGAATAGCTTTTCTACCAAAATGAACACCTTTTTTCTTTGCAGCTTCAATTCCTTCCCTAACACGTTCATTTATTAAATCACGTTCGAATTCTGCAATAGCACCTAACATAGTAAATAATAGTCTACCTGCTGGAGATGTTGTATCAATATTTTGATGTAATACTTTTAAGTTTACATCCTTGCTCTCTAAAAACTTTGCAATATTATGAAGATCTATTACAGACCGTGCTAACCTGTCAAGTTTTGTAATATAAAGTACATCACCTTCTCTTACAAAATCCATCATAATATTAAACTGTTCACGATCTGCTTCATTCTTTCCTGATCTTTTTTCTGAGAAGATCTTTTCACAGCCAGCACTTTTGAGTTGCTCTATTTGATTCTCAAGATTTTGACTAGAAGTTGAAACTCTTGCATAACCTACATTCATAATAAATCCTTTGTGTTGAACTTACTATTTATCTCATATATTTGAAGGATTGTAAAGTAATGTAGTTTTCCCTAAAAGAACAGATAAAGAGTATAAAAAAATCATTTTAATTGAGTTACTAGCAATAGTATATACAGATAATATAATGCATCCAGCAAAAAACAAATTATTTATACTATTGTAGATACATGGAGCATCAATTCAAGCTTAGTAGTTGTATATGGTGAGTGTTCTAGAAGTTTACTGTCTCTTTATATTCAAGGTAAGGCTTTACTTGATTTGAATTAGTTTAAATTTTAAATAGAAATAAAATAATTATAAAATGAGAAAAACTAAAAAATAAATTATTTCTATCTTTTAAATTAAATAATGTTAAAATTAAACAATTATAAAAATTAGATTAATTTCTAAAAAAAAGAGAAATCAATGAAAATTAATTTTACTAATAATCAAGAAATATATTTATTCAGTAATAAAAATATAGAAAGTAAAGAAATAAATACTGTAGAAAAAAGTACATTAAAAAATCACACTAACGGTAGCTCTAATAATTTGCTTATTATTCCGACTAATAGTATTGAAAATGTTTCAACAGAAAATTTTTTTAAATTAAAAAATGAAATTAATGAAACAGAAGAAAATATAAAAAATGATAAGAAAAGAGTAAAAAAAAGTGAATCTTCTGATGAATTAGGATCTCTTGAAATGTTATATAAAAAACAACAAGAACTACAAAAACAAATAGCTCAGTTTATGTCAAAAATGGCAGAGGCAAGTGAAGAAGAAATAAAAGTACTTATGGAAAAAGTTTCAGGATTAAGTGCACAAGTAAGTACTATTAATGAACAAATTCAAAAAGTTTTAGAAAAATCTAGATCTAAATAAAAATTTTTATAGTAGACGTTTGTTTTTTAATCATATATATAAAGAACAATTTTTTTGTTTAAATTAATATTATTTATTATGAACAAACTTTTTTATATATTAATTCTATTTATGTTTTTTTGGAAATTTTATATTATTTAATATTTTTACAGCAATAATTGTTAAAAAAGTTCCTAAAATAATTGAAGGAGTAATTACTTCATTTAAAAATATTCCACTTAGAGTTATTGCTGCAAAAGGAACTAAAAATATAAATGAACTTACTTCACTTGCACCTAATTTTTCAATCCCTAAGAAATAAATGGTATTTGAGAAAGTTGATGCACCTATCGATAAAACTAACATATTAACCCAAAATATTGAATCTAAAGATGAATAGTCTATACTTACCAAATCTACAAAGAAAAATATATTTAGAATACAAATTACCATATACAGATAAAATGTAAATACAATTGGCGAAATATTAGATGCCTTAGAGCTTAATATTGTTACTATAGCCCAAAGAAGTGCTGCTAAAATAAAGTAAAGATTTTGTATTACTAATACTTCTTCAAGATTAAAAGACCAAATATCTAACATGGTCATAACACCTATTGCTCCTAAGGATAAAGCAATCAGATCTTTTTTTGTAATTTTCTTTGTTCCTAAAATAGCTAATATTAAAAAAGTAATTATGGGAATTAGACTTGTTACAAAAGCTCCTCCAAGACTTGCAGTACCATATTTTGTTCCTAAATAAAAATACTTCATATATCCTATTAATGTAATAGATGTAAGGAAAACCCATATAAAACTTTTAAAATCTATTCTGAATGATTTTTTGAGAAATATTATAATTGGAACCATTGTTATTGCAGTTATGAAAAACCTAAAAAACATGGTTTCAAACTCGTTAAGATAATTACTTAATACCTTTATATTTACCCAAGAAGCTCCCCATCCTATCATTGCTAAAAAAAGTAAAAAATAAAATAAGTTTTTGTTTGTTGTAGTCATAAAGCCTCTTTTTAATTAATAAAAGAAGTTTATCTAATGTTAGTAATTATTGTATAGAATAAAGTTGCGGTTTTTGTTTATCCATGTAGGAGAAAAATCAAAGATTCGTTTGAAGTTTCTATTAAAGTGAGATTGGTCATTAAATCCAGACTCAATTGATGCCTCAATTATACTGTAACCTTTCTCTATTAGCTTTCTTGCATTTTCAACTTTTTTATTTATTATATATTGATGAGGAGTTAATCCAATTTCTTCTTTAAATATTCGTATAAAATGATATTTACTCAATCCTATATTAGTTGATAGTTCATCTAAACTTGGGGAGTTGTATAAAGTATCGTTTATCAATTCTATGCTTTTAGAAATAACTATATTATTGTTGAAATGACTATCTAACTGTTTTCCAACTACTGTATAATTTTTAATTAAATAAGACAAGGCATCGATACAGTATGTTTCTAATTCAATATAATCTTTTTTATATATTACAGATTCAAAGACATCTCTTAATTTTGAATATAAAAGTAAATCATTAATAATATGCTTTTCAAATATAGGCTCTTTCTTCTCATAAAAAATCTCAAAATAAATTTCACTCATCAATTCAACAGAAGGATAAAAATAATGGTTAAACCAATTTTGTGATATACCTCCATGAAGTTCATATGGATTGTTTACTCTTGTAGAGTTTGCATAAAAGTCAAATGTATTATTCTTATTTCTAGATTTATATAAACCTTGATGTGTAATACCTATAGAATAAGTATCATGGAAATGCATACTAAAATTTTTATTAGATTCTTTTACATTAGTGAAAAGAATATTATTCAATAATTTATTCATTTTATTATTATACACTAAAGAGAAAAATTTTATTAAAAGAACTGGTTATATATTTTCTATATTGGCATCTTTTTATAGAAATTTTTAAATGATTAATCCTAAACTATTTTTCATATTTACTGTTAGTAGGTTTTAAAATAAATATAAAACTCACTGTACTATAATTATTAATGAATCTAATGTTAGATATTATATATGTATAAACTAATTATTATATGTTAAAAAAGGTTTATTATGACAATATCTTATAATACTAAAAATAGCTACATAAATGAACTACAAAAGAAAAATAGAGAAAAAAGAATAGAGATTAGAAAAGAGCTTCTCGAAAAAGCAATTGGTATAAAAAAAGATGAGAATAAAATTGCACTAATAATAAAAGATGAAGTTATTGCATTGGATAAAGAAGTTTATAATATGCAAAATAAATATTTTAAAAATTCTTTTATCTCTTATCAAGGTGCTTTAATAGCAAAGGAAGAGGATACAAACTATATCAATGCTACAATAAATAATCTACAAAAAGAAGAGGAAAAACAAGAAGAAAATGGCATTTTCCTTGATATTTCAACAGATGCAAAAACAAAAGGTTATCAGGCTGCTAATAGTCCTGCAACACAACTTCAAAAATTATATAAAAAACTAAGAGAGTATGAAAGTAAAGTTGCATCGCTAATGAAAAAGTTGAATTTTACAGACAATCCACATCAAGCGAATCAGATAAATGAAAAGATAGTAGAGCTGAATCAAAAAATATCTGCAATAAAAGAACAAATACAAAATATTACAAAAGCATAACAATATATTAAAATGTGAATTAACTTAAATTCTGGTGGAGAACTTATGGTTTTGCAATTAATACTCCACCAGCTGTTATCATTACACTTCCAGCTACAATATTAATTTTTCTTTTAGCACTTTTACTTTTAAATAGTTTTTTTGCACTATTTGCACTATATGCATAAGCTATAAGTACTACACTAAGTACTATTGTAACAAGAGTCGTAACAATAACAATATCAGAAATAGTCAATGTCTCTAAATTTATAAAAGTAGGTAGAAAACCTAAATAAAAGAAAATAACCTTTGGATTACTTAGTGTTATTAATAGACCTGCAATAAAGTTTTTCTTCCACGGTAAACTTTTTATTTCTTTTATATTTGTTTCTTCTTCTTTTGTAGTTATTATTTTATATCCTAAATATAATAGGTACATACCTCCAATATATTTTACAATAATAAAAAAATCACCTAATATTGAAGCTATTGCGCTCAATCCAAAAATAGCTAAAAGTAAAAAAACTATATCACCAATAACCATTCCAATTACTAAAAAAGAAGTGTTTTTTAAACCTGAAGATAGAGCATTTGAAATAATTGCAAATAATCCAGGTCCAGGACTAAGTGCAAATAAAAACATTGCTCCAGAAAATGTTAACATATCAATTAATGACATTGGCTTTCCTTATTTAATTTAAATTTTATCCAAATTCTTTTATTTTAATTATCATCTAATCTACTTTACACTTAAAGAATATACTACATTTCCATTCAGATTGAGTCATTTTACTACTTAGTTGTATTTAAATTCCCATATAAAGTTTTTTAACAAGATGCTTGTAACAATTTTAAGATTCTTTTAGATTCTTCATTACATTTATTATATATATCAATTGGAAAATTATCTTCATCTGGTTTATTTAATAAATCCTCAATAGTTGAGTTTCTATTATTGTTATCTTTTATAATTTTTGATATATTAGAAATATAGCCATCTTCAGGGACATCATCTCTAAAATAAGCAAGAAGAGGAATTGAATTAAGAATCAATGTTTGAAATTCCTTTTCTACTACTCTAATGTAAATTAATGAATCTATTATAAAATTTTCTTTTTTAAATGGTAATTTAGATGAATGCCTTATTTCTTCAATTTCTAAAGGATTTAATTCAAGATATTTCCCATAAGCATTTATATTATCAATATATTTAAGAAGTTTCTTCATATTATTATCTTTTTCTTTATCCATTTTATTCCATATATAAAGAACAAAACCTGTGATGACTATAAACATTATAATTTTCGTATTTACATCTTTTCCAAGACCCCATGAAAAAAAACCAATAAGACATATCGTTGTAAATCTTTTTAATTTTTCTAATTTACTTTGGTAAATAAAAACTAATAAGATTGAAATTAATATTATTGAGCCGATGAGAATCTTCCCCACATAAGGTAATAATACTTCCATATAAACACCTATCTATTATATTTTATTAATAATAACATAGGTTACTATTCTAGAGACTGAATATAGTAAACATGATTTAAACTTTAACAATCAATAAATAGACTTTATTTCCATTTTCAGACTATTAACTACTGATAGAGTACTCTTTATGGGCTAGATTATTTTATAACACTATTTTTAATAATCATCATAAATGAACTAAAGTTGAAGTATTAACCTTTTTATTCAAACTTTTACATGTCTCTTAATTTTAATAAATTTAATTAATTAAAAATAACTACTAGGTTCTTAGTAGACACTAATTTTAGCTAGAAAGTTATTTGTATTATTTTCTTTAAAAGTTTGTATTAAATATATGAAATGATTTAGAAGAATCTTTACATATTAAGTTTAATCCTTCTTTATTAAAAAATTAGTTACTAAATTTCACGAAGACTCTTAATCTTTAGAATGAATCATAAATTGCATAAAAATATTCTAATCCCAATATTTTCCCAACTTTTTACCAATAATATCAAAATTTTCGTACGTCACAATTAATAAATTTAAAAAAAAGGATTGATTATGACTAGGATTTTAAAACCAGTTTTTCCATTAATTTTGCTAGGAGCTAGCTTATTAAATGCACAAGAGGTAAGAATAGCTTCTCATGTATCTGCTTTAGCACCATTATATTATCAAGGAAAAAATTTTGCAGAGGGAGTAAATTCAAAAGTTAAGAAAGCTTATGATTTTAAACTTTATCCAAGTGCACAGTTAGGGAAAGAGAAAGCTTTAATTACAAATCTAAAGGCTGGATCTTTAGAAATGATTGTAGTTGCTTCAGGGGTACTTAAACTTGATAAGAAACTAGGTATTTTTGATTTACCTTGGTTATTTAATGATAGGGCACATGTTCAAAGAGCAATGAATGCAGGTCTTTATAATGAGATTAAAAATACTATTGAAAAGGATAACAAAACTATTAAGGTTTTAGGTATTTATGAAAATGGATTTAGACATATCATGAATTCGAAAAGAGCTATTAATACACCAAAAGATTTAAGAGGATTAAAAATTAGAATTTCAGGTGGAAAATTTAGACAAGATGTATTTAGAAAGATGGGGGCGACACCTCAAAAGGTTGCATGGAAAGAGACTTTCACAGCACTTCAAACAGGGGTTGTTGATGGTGTAGAAGCTGCTACATATGGTTTTTATGGACAAAAACATTATGAAGTACTTAAACATTTAAGTATTACAAATCATGTTTATACACCAAGTTTCTTATTAGTATCAAAAAAATTCTTTGACTCTTTGTCTAAAGAAGATCAAGAGATATTTGAAAAAGTTGGTAAAGATATTACTGCTACACAATATGATGAGGCAGCAGTTCTTGAAGCAAAATATTTTGAAGATATGAAAAGTAAAGTTCAAATCAACAATGTTGATATTGGTTCTTTCAAAGAAAAAGTTACTAGATTATATACTAATTATGAGAAGAGGTACGGTAGAGATTGGTTAGATATTATTGAAAAAACTAAGGAGTAGTTATGACTTCTTTTACAAAAAAGCTAGATAAGATTATTCTTATCTTAGCTAGTATCATTTTATTGTGTGCAACTTCAATGCTAATTTTTGCTGTTTTTTATAGATATGTAGTTATTGATTTTTTAGGAATTTATTTAGAAGAGTTTGTAATTGCAAATACAATTTATGAGTTTTTTACAATATATTTTGATACCTTAAGTGCTACTACGGATGAAATCCCAGGATATCTATTAGTATGGCTTAGTTTCTTAGGTGCTTATTTAGCAGAGAGAGAAAATCTTCATATAAAATTTGATTTATTAGTTGATAGTCTACCTACAAAGTTAAAAAATCTATTTCAAATGATTCCAACTATTATGTCGATTATATTTTTTGCACTGCTTTTTTATTTTTCAATAAAAATGATTGATATTGATGGTTCAACATATATAGAAACTATTGATATTTATCAAGGTGTATTTATGATGATTTTTCCTATTGCATCTTTTATATTAATAATTGCCTTGTCTATAAATATTTATAAGGAGTACAAATGTATATCATAGCCATTTTATTAGTACTTATTTTTCTAGGTAGTCCTATTGGTTTTGCTTTAATGATTACTGCATCAGTTGCAATGTATATTGAAGGGATTGATTTAATTACAGTTCCTATACAAATGTTTTCAGGAACAAATAGCATTGTTCTTTTAGCTATCCCTATGTTTATTTTAATGGGTGAGATAATGAGTTTATCAAATATTTCAAAAGCAATGATTGATTTAGCTTCATCACTTGTAGGATGGATTCGAGGTGGACTTGCTCATGTTAATGTAACTACTTCTATGTTTATGGCAGAAATGAGTGGTTCTGCTGTTGCTGATGCAGCAGTTATGAGTAAAGTTTTTGTACCTCAAATGAAAAAGAAAGGCTATCCAGCTGAGTTTGCAGCTAGTGTAACAGCATCAAGTGCAACACTTGGCATTATAATTCCCCCATCAATTCCAATGGTTTTATATGGAGTAAGTACAAATTCTTCTATAAAAGACTTGTTTATTGCAGGTATTTTTCCAGGAATTCTATTGGGTATTGCGTTTATGGTTACAAACTATATTTTTGCAAAGAAAAATAACTATCCAAAAGATCATAAGTTTAGTATTACTGAAGTTATAAAAGCACTTACCATTGCTTTTTTCCCTCTTATGATTCCTATAATTGTAGTAGGTTCATTAATTATGGGACTTATTACTCCAACTGAAGCTGCTGCACTAGGTGTATTTTTAAGTGCTTTCTTTTTATTTCAAGATAAGAAAAATCTTTTTAATAACCTAAAAATAGCTTTTACGAATACAGTTAAACAAACTTCAATTGTAATGATGATTGTAGCTGGCTCATCCATTATTGGACAGTTTTTGGCAAATGAACAATTGCCTCAAGAAATTGCAATGTCATTATCAGCTTTAGTAGATAGTCCAATTATCTTAATTTTAGTATTAAATATATTTTTATTATTACTAGGAATGTTTTTACATGCATCTGCAGCAATTATTATTGTTGTTCCAATTCTTTTACCCATTGCTACAATGATAGGAATCGATCCAATTCATTTTGGTGTTATTGTATGTTTAAATTTAGGTATTGGTCAACAAACACCACCTGTTGCATCTGTATTATTAACTGTTTGTTCAACTACAAGTCTAAAGGTTAATAAAGTGATGTCATATTCTAAATGGTATATTTTAACAATGTTTATTGTTTTAGGGATTGTTACTTTTGTACCTTGGTTATCAATATGGTTTAAGTAAGATGAAAATAGATACGCATACCCATATTTGGGATAGTTTAGATTTTTCAAATGAGGTAAAGAGATATACTCCTAAATATCTCTTTACTCAAAGTGATTTAGAAAAAACAATGAAAAATCATAATATTAAGAAAGCAGTTTTAGTTCAGCCGAGTTTTCTTGGAAATGACAATAGTCTCCTTGTTAAAACGGTGAGTAAAAATCCAAAAAAATATAGAGGTGTCATAGTTTTAGATGATTTTGACACGTATGAAAATTTGAAACTTTTACTGATTAGTTATAATAATTTGGGGATAAAAGGAATTAGGTTTAATTTAATTGGGAAAAAATTACCAAACTTTAGGCTAAAAAAATATCAAGACCTTTTTTATATATTAAATCAATTAAATTGGCATCTTGAAATTCATGCAAATGAAGATGATATTTGTAAACTATTTACAAGTTTTAATAATTTTAACCTAAAGATAGTATTAGACCATTTTGCTAGACCAAAAAAATTAGAATATAGCGAAGAATTTATATCACTACTAAAGAGAGATTTTAACATTTATGTAAAGTTGTCTGCAAACTATAGATTTAATGATTTGAAAATTGATAATTTCATTAATGATCTTATAACAATAATTGGAAAAGAAAAATTATTGTGGGGAAGTGATTGCCCTTTTACTAGATTTGAAAATATTTGGAGTTATAAAAAATCAATTGATTTATTGACAAAAAATATATTAACTAAGGGGTTAGAAGAAGTATTAGATAATAATGCAAAGAAATTATTCCAGTGGAATTGATAAAAGGAAATATATGAGAAAATTTAAAACAGCAGATTTATGTGATGAAAATCAAGATAAAAATATACAAGTACTTTCTTCAAAATTTAAGAATTTTGGTGGAAAAAAGATATTTCAAGGAGAAGTCAAAACAGTTAAACTAAACAAAAGTAATTGGTCATTAATTGATATTTTAAATAAAAGTGATGGATTAGGAAAAGTTTTAGTTGTTGATGTTCAAGGAGAATATTATGCAGTTGTTGGAGATAAGTTGTCTTTTTTAGCAGAAAAAGCTAATTATGAAGCTATGATTATAAATGGTTATGTAAGGGATACAATGGAAACAAAAAAATTCAATATAGGGCTTCTTGCTTTAGGTACTTGCCCTTTACGAAGTTTTGAGAAAACAAATGGAAAGATAGGTGTTAATTTAACTTTTGAGAATGTCTCATTTAAAGAAAATAATTATATTTATTGCGATGAAGATGGGGTTATAGTTTTAGATAAAAAGTTATAATATATTTTATAATCAAGAAACTATTAATCCATTAATACAAATGAGAAGGTATAAGTAATGATAAAAAACAATCATTATAAAAAAATATTACGTAGAAACTTAATCTTTTATATGCTGTTGGTTCTTATGATATCAATAGTGTTCTCTCTTTTTTTTACATATACCTACTATAATAAGGTGAATAGTAGTTTAATTAACTTTGAAAGAACAATGAAGTTAAAAGAAAAAAACAAAACAAAAGAAAAAGTATTAAAATTAATATTACAGTTAGAGTTATATCAAAATTTTTTATTAAAAGATAAGAAGAATAACGAAGAGGTAAATAGGGTCTTATTAAAATTTATTAAAACTTTATCTTTTAATGTGAATGATTATATTTTTGTATTTGATTCAAATGGTAAACAATTAATTCATTTTGAAGATAGATATGAAGGTGTAAATAGAATAAACTTACAAGACTCCAATGGAACTTTTATAATTAGAGATCTAATAAAAATTGGAAAATCCTTGGATGGAGGCTTTCTAGAATACACTGCTTCTACAGGAGATAAAGACTTATCTAAAGATAAAATATCTTATGTAAATTATTTTGCAGCTAATGATTGGATAATTGGTTCTGGTGTTTACTTAGATTATTTGACTCAGTCTGTACAAATAGAACAAAATAAGTTAAAAAAAGAGTTAAACAATCAATTATTCATTTATATGAAATATTCAATCCTATTTATACTTTTCTTTTTAATTATAGGTTATTATTTATATAAACATATAGAAGGATTATTGGATTATTACAAAGAAGTAATTGAATCAAAGAATCAGAAATTAAGAGACCTAAACAAACTGATTAAAACAAAAGTTATTGAAGTTAAAGAAGATAATAAAAAGAAAGATCAGCTGCTATTTCAAAGAGAGAAATTAGCCTTTATGGGAGAATTATTAAATAATATTGCTCATCAGTGGAGGCAACCCTTAAATGAAATAATTTCATATGCAAGTATTTCAAACTTTAGTTTGAAAAATAAAAAGATATCTAAACAAGAATTACATAAAAACTTAGATGGTATTGTTTCTACAACAACTTATCTTTCTCAAACAATTGAAGACTTTAGAAGCTTTTTCTCTAATAGTAGTAACAAAGAGTTTAAAAGTACAGAAAAGATAATTGAACAAGCTTTAAATTTATTTCAACCAATTAGTAAAAAAGAAAATATTAAGGTCTTAATTGAAAATAAAATTAAAGATAAATTTATTTTAAATTCTTTTTTACAAGTTTTATTAAATTTATTAAATAATTCTAAAGATGCATTTACTGCCAATCATATAAAAAATAGACTTGTAAAAATTAAGTTGAATTTTGTTGATAATAAGATTTTAATTTCATACATGGATAATGCAGGTGGAATTCCTGAAAAACTCCATGATAGAATATTTGAACCATACTTTACAACAAAAGGTGATTCTCAAGGTATTGGGCTGCATATGACATATCAAATTTTAACATTGCATATGAAAGCCACAATTGAAATATCTAATAAAAGAATTGAAGTAGATGGAATGCAACAAGTTGGAGCTTGTTTTGATATAAAGGTTAAAGAATATTATGAGTAATCAAAATTATGAACTTTCTGAGTTTTCAATTGAGAAAATAAAGACTTTAAATGTTTTATATGCAGAAGATGATTTAAATAATCAAACAATCATTGCAAAAGCACTTGATTTATATTGTAATGATGTACTTGTAGCTAGTAATGGAGAAGAGGCACTTTATTTTTATGAATCCAATAAAGAGATTTTAGATATATTAGTTATTGATATTTCTATGCCTAAAGTCAATGGACTAGAGGTTATAAAAAAGATTAGAACAATAAATAAAAAAATACCGATTATTATTACAACTGCGCATACTGATAATGAGTATTTACTTGAAGCCTTAAAATACAAACTTGAGTCTTATATTGTAAAACCCTTTTCATTTGAAAAATTGATGTCTGTTTTTGAAGAATATATTCAAAGAGAATTTAATATTTCAAGCTATATTCAAATAACTGATAGTATAAAATTAAATTTAACAATGAATGAACTTGAAGTTAGAAGTGTATCTATAAAGCTAGAACCTAAAGAATTTAAATTTCTTTCATTACTAACTAAAAATATAAATAAAATAGTTGCCTATGATGTAATAGAATATTATGTTTATGGTGAGCAAACTATGTCAAAATCAGCAATTAGAACAATTGTCTCTAACTTAAATAAAAAATTAGGTAGTAAGTTTATACTAAACTACTCAAATGAAGGTTATATGTTTTTTAGAAACAATGACTAAAGTTTTAGAATGAGATTGTTGAATATTTTGTGTCAAAGTTTGATAGTCCTAGAATTTTAGCATGCTGAACCTACTTAGTCAAATTGTGCCAAAAAGAACAGATTATTGAACTTATTTTATAACTTATCTTTGTAGCAATTTTTCATCTATAATGTATTTCCTAATATATGTAACATTTTAAATATTGTCATTATTTAAATAAATAATATTTTTACATATGTTTTTATTTATTTTTAGGCTAAATTATATATAATATATATTCAAAAAATAGTTAAGCAAAGGAGAAAAAATGACATACAATGAATTAGACGAAGTTATAAAAGACTCTACAAAAGCAGATTGGCTTTTTAACGATGAACGAGGCATTTATACATTTAAAAATGATTTAAACTTAAGAATCCAAAGAAAAGAGATTGATTTCGACTTCGATAAATTTGGAGGAGAAGATTGGGCAACCCGTCATCCTGATCCAACAGCATATCGTGAAACATATGAAATTTATTATGGTTCATCATTTGTTAAAGAAAAACTTTTGGTATCTGTTGACGGTCATCGTGCAACACTTCCATTACCAAAAATAAATACAAATATTGTCAGTTATGAAGATTATCACTTTGCTGAAATTGTTGATCAGTTAAACACCTTGTCAGAATATATGGAAAGAGCGGGCTTAAAGCTTGATGATGAGTAAAACAGATTACAAAAAGAAAGTTGTCGAATTTGTAAAATCTGCAAAACCAAGAAGTACTGGACATAAATTAAATAGTCAAGATGATTTTCTTGATGGAATTGTTGCACAAGTAGAATATATGGATGGAACATCAAATGTAGTACAGTGGATTATTGTAACTAACAAACATACTAGTTATGCAGATACAGAAAGCCAACTTATTCAACAAATGAATGTTGCATCGAAAAGCTTTTCAAGTAAATTTGATTGGTTCAACCAAATATTTAATATTGGAGGAATAATAGCTTTAGTTCTTGTCGGTACAGCTTCTTATATTTCACTAAATAATCCTAGTTCCGAAATACCAGAATATTTAAAAACTGCCTTGTTAACTGTTGTAGGTTTTTATTTTGGTGGCTATGTAAGCCAGGGGCTAAGAAAGAAAAATAAGGAAAATGACTAACAAATCAATGGAAACTGAATATAAAAAAAAGAAAAAACAAAATGGCAAAAATGATAGAAGTTACTAAAAAAGTTTATCAAGCTGATACTTTAGTTGATGAAAGTTTTTATGTAAATAGTGACAATATTATTAAAATTACGTAAATAAGGTATTATGAAACAATGGCATATATAGAATGTAAAAAATGTGGTTTTAGAGAAAAAGCAAATAAATCATTTTTCTTAAAAGTGTTAGGTGGTGGTTTTGTTGGTAGTGGTTTTTGGGCTTGGGTTACTTACTTTTTTGCGGGTACAGGATTTGCTTTTACAATTTGTGTTGCGATTGTAACAGGTGGTGTTGCATTACTTGCCTTTTCTGATGAAATTACTCAATGGCTTTCAGAAAGATATAGTTGTCCAGATTGTAATGATAGAGACTGGAGACTTGTTAAAGAATAAAAGTAAATAAAGGCAAGAAAAAACTTGTAAGATACTTTGTTTTTTCTACTTTAGTCATTCCTAAATCTCTTACTTTTTGAATAGTTGTTACTACTAGAAAGCTTATTCAAAATAGAGTTGAGATTTGGAGCATATTCAATAAGGTACATTTTTTATAACCTATCTTTGTAACAATTTGTCCATGATTTTATGTCTTATTCCCTGTTGTTTATCAGACTACTAATTCTACTTTTATAGTTCTATTTATCTTAAAATATCTTTTTTACTTAAATGAGATATCTATTAGTTTACCAATAGTATTATTTACAATATATTAGGCATATTGCAAAAAAGATCAAACCATAAAAAGATGAACTTAATAATTTGTTTATGAAAGAAATACTAGAAAATGTAACTATTATGAAAGAAAATAAAAGAGATTATTGGAAAACAGCATCTATGATATTAGAAGAAAAAGATAAATTTTAGGAGAAATAAGATTAATGGCATTTAAAAGGTATCAAATTTATAAATATAACTCCAGTGGTAAGTTTGTAGCAATAGAACGGATAAGCGATAAGAAATTAGTAATTCTTGATTTGAATGATGAATTAACCAAGATAACTAAGATGAGATTTCAAAATCATATTAAGTCCAATAGTAGATATAAAACAGATTACTTACTTGAAGTAGAAGAAGAAACAAAAATAAATGATAATATAATTGAATATAATGCAAAATATCTTAGAGTAATTAAACAAAACGATATTTTATTATATAAATGGAGCAAGACAAAGACCTTAGTAGAACTTCCTATCGGTGCATATTTACATTTTACTAATGAAGAGAAATATTGGGCAGGAGAAGAAAAAGGTAACTTCACAAAGAATATTATAGCATCAATTATTTTAGTTATATTTATTGCTTTATCAATTAATTATGGCTGGGGAATGATATTATTTTGTTTACCTGCTTTATTAATGATTGATTGGAATTATAAGACTTGGAGAAAGGATAAAAAAGCAGATATTAATAAATTAAAAGAATTATTAGAATATAAACAGTCTCTGATTCAAAATAAAACTGATAATTTAAATAAAGTAAAATCATCTTTTGAAAAACAGTTAGAAAACTATAATACTTGGAAAAGTCTAAATCCTAAAAAGTTTGAATATGCAGTAGCCACTTGGTTAAATAAACAAGGGTATGATTTAAAAGTAACACAATACTCTGCTGATGGAGGTATTGATCTAGTAGGCAATGATAAAAATAAGAATCTAACAATTGTACAAGTAAAAAAATATACTAAAAATGTTGGTGTAGCAGTTATTAGAGAAATGATTGGTATTAGACAGAATCACCCAGATCATCCAAACACAATCATTGTATCTTTAATAGGATTCACTCGTGGAGCTAAAAAACTAGCTAATATGGAAGATATTGTATTAATAAATATAAAAGATGAAATTTATGAAAGTTGAGATGGTCATTAGTATTATTTAATAGGCTCATTTTAATCGTTACCCAACCTCTATGTTTTGGAACAGAGAACACTTAAGTAAGTTTTCATGTTCCTCAAAGTGTTCAAAAAATTAAACTACAAAGTTCTATAATCCTTTAGGAAATATGGAACAAAGAATATAAGCATTTATTCATAGAATATTTTAAAAACTTTAATGTTCTGTCTTAACTACAAAATAAGTTCTTCATTTAAATGCTATAACATAATAAAATACAGATTCTTATAATATTTTACTCTAAGAGTTTTATAATTAAGATATTAGCTATATCAATTTCAGAAAGATTTTTTTCCTTAATTCTTTGTTTTCAATTCTGAGTCGTTCGTTTTCTATTATCAAACTACTATTATTTAATCTTTTATTTTCTTCTTCAAGATTATTTAATGCTTTAAATAATATTTCTTGGTCTACAAGATTAGAAAGTGCTTTATTAAGCTTATCCTTTAGAGATTTAATTTCTGAATTCTTTTTCTCTGAAATTTCTTTGTAATATGCTAAAGTTCCTTTTTTGGTTTCATTATATGAAGACTTTTTTTTGTATTTACCTACAATATCTTTAAATTCATCTTTATAAAGATATTGCCTTGAGCAACCTGCCTCCTTAGCAATCATCGTAATAAAAATATCTTTGTCTCCATCAATACCTTTTCTCCTTTTTATCTTTGCAATAGCTTTTTTTACAATATCTCTAGTTATCTTCTTAGGTCTTTGCATGGTTTCCCTTTAAATTATTCAGTATAAGTATAGTTTTATTTAGTCGTTTTTTATTTCTATTATAAGCTTTTTCATAGCCTGCCTCATTTAACTCTTCAACAAATTTCATTTTTATATTGACTAGTTTTTCAAGAGAAGGAATACTATCTTTTGTAGTTACAAACTTATTGCAATGCTCTTCTATACATGAGTTAACATCAGTATAATTGTTTGGACATTGAGAACCCTCTGGGATAAAACAAATCCCATGATCCATTATATTGATACTCATATTGGAATCTTTAGAAATAGTATCTAGTAATTCAGCTTGAGATTCAATTGCTAAACCTTGAAATTCATTGTTATCAATAGCTACAGTAAGTTTATCTCTATACTTTATAGCATTATCTTTTGCATGACCTTCAAATGAGTCAATAGAGACAAAGTTTATATATTTTTTTACAATCTCTTCACTACTATGACCTATATAGTCAGAAGTCATATTCCATTCATAATGGTTTAAGTACTTCTTTATATACTCCAAAGGCACACCTTTGTCGTATAATATTTTTGCGTAAGTATGCCTGAACATATGTAGAGTTGCTTTTTCAATTCCAAATAAACTTGCTACCTTTTGCTGTAAATTTAATCTTAAAGATGCTGTATTTAAAGGTTCTATAATCTTCGTTTCATAATTAGGTCTTATAAATAATTTTCTTTTAATGTTTTTATCTGCTTTTGTTCTATACTCTTCAGTAATCTTAATTGTTTCTATAATGGCATCATAGACATGTTTCCCTATCTGTAATGGTTGTCCTTTTATCCAATGTTTTTGCTTTGATTTTGATGTTTTATAATTGGATAGCCAATATATATTTTGATTATTTACCACTTCTATTTCAATACAATCTATTTCTAAGTTTTGGAGTTCACTTGCTCTTAGTCCTGTATGTGCTAAAACTAATATTGCATGACGATAAAGATCATTAGACATCAAATGTAAATTAGATAGTATTTTTATCAAATCTTTATAGCTATAACACATTTGAATATCATTTTTTCTTTTATAATATTCTTCAAGTTCTGAACCACTAAAATAAAACTCTGGACTTTCCCTAGGAACTCTACTTATTGCATCATATACATACACAAAACTTGCATCCATAATTTCATGTTTTTCTAATGTTTTAAAAAAGCCATCTATAACTGTAACATAATTGTTTGCTGTTGTCATTTCTAACGTATGATTTTTTACAAGATAAACATATCTATGTAAATGTGCTTTGTAATGTATTCCTTTTATTTCTGTAGGGTTAGTAATAAAAAACTCTTCTTCTATATAATTAAGGAAATTTTTTAGTGCCGTATAACCAGAACTGATTGAGGTTGGACTTAACATTCTTTCATATAGCTCATGATAAATCCAAAATTTAACAAACCAAACCGCTTCACTTTTAATTTCAGAAAAATCGATATAAAGTTTTGAAGCTACATTATCATTGTACTTTGATAAGTCAAGATAATCAGGAATATCTTCAACTACCTGTTTAAAATAGCCTTCTCTTTCACTATCCTTTAGCTTTTCAAGAAATTCTAATTTAAGTGCTAAATTTCCTATTACCATTCATCAACCTTGTTCCCTACATTACGAATACGATATAGTGTGTTTTCTATAAGTTCCAACTTGGACCTTGATGATTTCTCAAACGGTGTGCCAATATAGGTTTTATATTCTTCAGAAACTTTTTCTTTTAGATTTGAATAATAATCTTCATGCTTTGTAACAACTGCAAGCTGTGCACAACCCAAACAACCACCTGAACCGAATAATCGATTATAAAATCTACAATTCTTCTTTGCTTCTTCACCTTTTTTACATAAACCACCTGGAACTACTACTGTATACTCAGTATCGCATGTTAATACTTCAGGGATACTGTTCATTTCAGCTAATTTTTTTGCATCTTCAATTACATTTAACATAGGTAGTCCATCTAAAGCTAAAGTCTCTTCTTTAGTTAAATCAGCTTCATAATATCTTGTAACTGTACTTTTTTCATTTCCAAGTAAACGTGCAATTTCCGCCTCATTCATTCCCTTTCGTAAACCTTTTGAAGCTAGGGTATGTCTAAATTCATGTACTACTATTCTGAACTTGATACCATATTTCTCTTTGAAGATATTCAGTAGTCTATTGAAATTGGATTGTCTTAAAGCAGTCACTATAAAACCATTTACGTTCCGTCTTTCACATTCCAAGAGAAACACAAAGTCACATTCATCAGGATGAGATAATCGTGAAATTTTTTGATTTTTCTTTATCCATTTACTTAAAATGTCAAGAATAATTTCTTCAGAGCTTTTTTCAAATAAGCTGGCATTTTTTCGTAAACTATAGAGTGGGAACTTATCTTCCTTATTTGTTTTGAAATTTGTGTATTTAACATATTTGTATTCACCTATCTCTACTATACAATTTGTTTTTATACTCAATATCTCTTCTGTTCTTCTAGCCATAAGCATAGCAAGAATCAGAATATCAGAAACAACACTTCCCTTATCTTTCTTAATTGATTCCAACATAATTTTAATCTCATAATCAGAATATGATTTTCCTTTAGAATTACTTTGTTTAAAAAGTTTTATATCAAGTATTTTATTGGCTGATCGCCCAAGTATTCCTTCATGATAGTCAAGTACATATTTTATAAACTGTTTTGCATATTTCATTCTTGTTAAGCAAGAATTCTCAGAATAACCTTTAACACCATTTTCAGATTTTCTTTTAATCCATGATAACCATTTTTGAATAGTTAGTCTGTTTAATTTTTTTAAAGGTATTTTTTCTTCTTCTAAAAAAGAAATAAGAATCTTTTTTATTCCAGTATAAACAGATTTATGATCTTTATATCTGCTCTCAATTCTCCATTGCATCCATTTTTTGATTAGGTCCTTTAAATCATTATCAAATAAGTAGTCCTCAAATACCAAAGCACTTTTTGTCTTTTTTTCTACAATATACCATAGGTCACTATTTAAGTTTTGTAATTCTAATTTACTTTTTTGTCTTGTTAAGTAGAATAAATCATCATTTATTTCAATATTATTTGAGATAGCGACATCAAGAACATCTTGGAATATACTTGATGCAGACCTAACACTTTTACAAACATTTTTAATATTATTCAAATTATTTTCAGTAAGTTCATTCCATTTTTTTAAATAGATATCTTTAAATAGTTTTTTAAATGCAATTGCACGTGATATTGTTATAGTTACTTTATCTACACACTCAAAAAAACTGTGTGCAATAATATCTTTTTCATAAGACTTATAATAACCTCTATCAATTAATTCTACTACTAAATTAGTCCATTGTCTTGAATAGTGTTTTGTAATTACTTTATAGTTAATAGCTTTTCCAATTATATTTTTACGAAAAGTTGTTTTATATCTATTCATCTTATTTTCATCGTAATCTTTTTTTAATGCTTTATAATCTTCAAACACTTTGATAAGGTCTTCATTATGTAACTCTAGTGACGGTTTATTAGATAGATTTTTTAATATATACAGATAAAAATTTTTTTCTGAATTTGCCATCATTTGTCTATTAAAACATTTTGTAGATATTAAATAGGAAGTAAATTCTCCGATAGTCATTTCCTCAAACAAGTGCTCAACAATACCAAATATTTTGATAGTTTCTTTGCAAAAGTTTTTATAGTTGAGTTTATATAGAGGAATCATAACCCCTCCATTAAATCACTATAAATATCATTGTAAATAACTCCCAACTTATCAATAACTTCTTTATCATTGGGATGTGTATATTTTGCAGTTGTATTGATGTCTCTATGCCCAAGGACATATTGTACAAATTTTAAATCATTTGTACTTCTTAATAAGTCAGTTGCAAGAGTATGTCTTAGATCATGAGGAGAGAAATCAACATTTACTTTTTTACAAGCATTTTTAAAACTAATTCTAAAAGTATCTGGACTTAAAGGGTCTCCTTTTTTACTTTTTCCAGAGTTTTTTTGAGAAGAAAAAAGAAACTTGTGCGCATTTGATTTTCTTCCGTAAGTAATATATTTACGTAAACTATTATATGTTTTAATAGGCATAAATATTGTTCTTGCACCACTTTTTGTCTGACGATTTCTTTTTTTTGAAGAACTAGGATTAAGATTAATATCAACAATCTTAGAAGATGAACTTATTGGTGGAAAACTTTCTATATGAAATGAGAAGAGTTCTCCTATTCTCATTCCTGTATAGTATAATATATCAGCAATAAGCTTATCTCTTTTACCTAAATGTTTTTTTATTTCAAGATATTTTTCTTTAGGTATATATCTCAAATTTTTTCTAAATTTTTTAATTCTAAGAGAATCAATATTTGAGTTGATATTACTATTCTTCTTTTTTGATTTTTTTCTTTTTTCATTAAAAGAGCTTATATCTAGTGCAATTGATTTTCCTTTTATTTGAAGCCATTGAAAATATTGTGTCACTGCAGTAAGAATAGTATCCCAAGTTTCGGGTTCAATTGATGACTTTTGATTTAAATAATAAATGCTTTCACTTCTCAATTCTTCAGGAGTTAATTTCCAAGTTCTAAAATCTGCTAGACTTGCTATTGTAAAGTCTTCAGGTTCAATCCCTTTATATTCCATAAAATCAAAAAAACTTTTTAGTGAATATACATATTGTCTTAGTGTATTACTCTTTATATTCTCTTCTTTTTTGAATAATAGAAATGCATACACTTCTTTTACAAGTTTCATTTGATTATCAAAGAGACACCATTCATCTCTATCTTCGTAATAATATACAGTATAATTCAAGTATCACCTCTTTGTATTTTTCTACTTTTATAAAAGTAGATTCCTACTATTTTTAATATATCAAAGTATAAGTTTACAAAAAGTATACATTTTTTTTTAAATAAAGTACGATTATATTGTATTTTGTAACACTTTTAACATCATATTAAATGTAGTAATATATGAATTATAAGATAACTATTCCCCAAAAAAGAAGGTAGATTGAAATGGCAAACTTAGCAACACTATTATCACCTAGAAAAAAAGATTGAATGTCATTTAGTGCAGGTAAAAAAAGATCAATTCCCATTGGAAGTAGGGTAAATAGTGGTAAAGCTAAAAAAAGAGTCATAAAAATAGATTCACTGCTTTTGTGTCTCAAAACTGTATGTATATGTTTCATAAAAAATCCTTGTAAGAGATATATAAAGTATGGAAGTGGAAAATAAAAAAGTGTACTCAATAAAAAACTAGTAGGAGATATATAATGAGAGTACACTTTTCTTATAGAGAGGGAAAAAATGAATTAAATTGTTAGCACAATCTCTATTGGCAGAACTTTAACAATATCTAACTTAAAAAACCATTACAGTAATAAAGTAAAGTAAGGACATAAAATATATATAGGGTAATATAATATACTAATAAATGTTACATTTAAATAGAAATTCTAAAATTTAAACAAACTTTAATATAAAATATTACATCTGTGACAGGGATGTGACAAAAAAATATTATAATCTTTGCATAAAAATATTGAAAAAAAGTAGGTGTGATTTCCCATGTGGAAGCACTAAAAGAGAGAAATCCATTGCAGATAAAGGTTGAGCCTAAGGGTGATGGGACGAGTAGGATGGATTTATGATAGATAAAAATATTATGACAGAAGAGAATTTAGATCAAGAAGAATTAGCGAATAGATTAAAAGTATTTTTAAAAAGGGCAATAAAGGCAAAAAAACAAGGAACAACTACGGGTATATTAACATCTGATATTGCCAATAAATATACAGAGTATAAGGGATATAAAGTTCATGTTTCTTTTGGACAATATAACGTTTCAAGAATTCCTTGGATGACATTTTTAAATAAAAAATATAATTTTAAGACTAGAAAAGGTGTATATCCTTATGTGGGTGCAGATATAGATAATAATAGAATAATATCACACATAGGGTTTAGTAATACTGAGCAAGTTGAAATAAGTAATGAAAACTTACAAAGTATTAGTGAATTCAATCAAAAATCTTTTGAAAAAAAGATAAATGATCTTGAAAGTATAGATGATCTTGTTATCTATATAGATGAAATGATTAAGTTTTATGATAAATTGATTTTTAGTGAAAAGATGAATAAAAAAACTCAATGGTATGAGGTATATGAATCTTTAACTCATGAGTTATTAAAAGTATCTTCAGGAACACAGCTTTATGAAATTCTAAATAATAATAAAAATAAAGAAAAATTTTTGGCCTTAAATAGCAGCTGGGTGAAAGATAAAGGTTTCGAACAAACTAAATCTTATGATCCTATTCATATATTTACGAGCTTTAATCATAATCAAATAAAAACAGATCAAGAAAGAGTAGACAGAATTAATTTTTATTTAAATGTACTTAATAATACGGATAAATTATATTATGAAAATATTGATTTTTCTGGAATACCTATAGTAAATGTAAATAATATCTTTTATAGACCACTAAATATACAAGAGAAAATATGGAACTTTTTTAAAGAACTAGTAGATAATGGGCTTCAGTCTACAACTATTGATCCTTTTATAGAATCTAAGAACTGGAAAGGTGTTGGTATCCCTGTGTTAACGATGTTTTTATTTTATATTGATTCTAAAAAATATATTTCATTAGATTCAAATACTGAAAAATATTTAAAAAGACGAGGTGTATTAAATAGAGCAGTCAAAAATAAGGAAGATTATTTTTCCTTATTTGATTTAAATAATGAGCAAGTAATAAAAACTGATGCTATAAGAAATATAGTAAAAAAATCATATATTAAGAATAAACATATAGAGTTAGATGAAGACGAATTAGCTCAAATTGAAGAACTTATAAAAGAAAGTTCACAAGAAGAAGATGAGACTATTTTAGAGAATCAGTTTAAATCTGATATAAGTATTTTTTCTACTGAAATAAAAAAGAGTTTATCTAAGAAGTCTCAAATAGAAGATGAAAAAGAAAGTACTAAAAAGAAAAAACTTCCTAATGAACAATTAAAATTAGTATATTTGGAAGTATTTAAAACTGAAAATAGGAAAGATAAAAAGTATACAAAGATTCTAAGTAAAGATAAATTTTATTTTAATAATACCTATTCTGAAAATAAGAATGGTGACATTGTACATGATATAAATAAAGATTTTCCAATTTATTCGTTTAATGATGAAATGTCTAAGGAAAAGCTTGATATCAATATTAGTGCAATAGTTGGCAAAAATGGAAGTGGTAAAAGTACTATTATAGATCTTTTATTAATCGCTATTAATAATATTGCATATCATAGTGGTCTTAATAAGGCAAAGTTAGTTGAAGATATGAATTTTGAAGTATGTATACATTTAGGGGTAATTTATAAGTTTCGTATAGACAATCAAAGATTAGTTATATTTAAATCGACTAAAGAAGATCAAAAGAAGTCGAAAATAAAATATTATAATTTTTTAGAAGTAGAAGATTTTGACCTTTATAACTTTTTTTATACACTTATTGTTAACTATTCTCAGCATTCCTTTAATATTAGAAATTATGGTGATTGGTTAAATGAGTTATTTCATAAAAATGATGGATATCAGTTGCCTGTTGTTATTACTCCATTTAGAGATGATGGCAATATTAAAATTAATATAGAAAATGATTTAGTTATTTCAAGACTAATATCAAATTTATTGGAGAAGAATGCAAATAAAAATTTAACAAAAAATTTTAAGACTAATAAAATTGAATTAGAGTTAAATTTAAATAAACTTGATTATATATATATTGATCCAAAAGATAAAATTGAAATTGATTTAGAGTTTTTTGGAAAGGAATATATTGAAGAAATATTAGATAGTGTAAAAAAGGTATTTTTAGAGGATGAACCTGATTTAAATATAGATATAAAAAAAGTTGATAAGTCATTGAATAATTTTGCATATTTATATCTTTTTAAAAAGTTAATTAAAATTACCATAAATTATAAACAATATCAGGATTATTATTCTTTTGATAATAAAGAAATTCAGAATATAGATGAATTTTTAGAAAAAATAAAAAATGATGATAGTCATGTAACTTTAAAATTCAAGCAAATTATTAATTTTTTCAAATACAAATTAATACAGAGAAAAAATATAACACTAGATATTGATAATCTAGCTTCTAAAATTAATATAGAGAGTTCTAATAATACATCTTTAAAAACAATTGAACTTATTCCACCATCATTTTACAATATAAAAATATATAATGATGATGTTTCTTTTGATACTTTAAGTTCTGGAGAAAAACAAAAAATATATTCTATAAATTCTATTTTATATCATTTGAGAAATATATCATCCGTAAGCCATGATCTTATTAAATATAAACATGTAAATATTATTTTAGATGAGATTGAATTATATTTTCATCCTGAATATCAACGTGAATACATAAATAAATTGCTTAAAAGTATTAAAGAATATAAATCACTTGGGTTATTAGATACTATAGAAAGTTTAAACTTTTTGTTTGTTACTCATTCTCCTTTTATTCTTTCTGATATTCCAAATATATATTTAATGCCTTTGGATATAAAAGAAAATGAAACAACTGGAAAATTTGAAGCACGGCAAGTGGATATTAATTATAATTGCTTTGGAGCTAATATTCATGAACTTTTATCAAGTGCATTTTTTTTGGATAAAGGTACAATTGGTGCATATGCATCAAGAATAATTTCTAGAATAATTAGTTTTCATAAAAGAGCTATAGTTAAAAAAGAAAATAAAGAATCTTATTTACAAAAAAGAGATGAATTTATGTTTATTAAAGAATCAATTGGAGAGAGTTATATACAAGGAATCATTGAAAATCATATAAAAGCTTTAGATGAGTTTTTTGAAATAAACAATGAAAACAATGAAATTGAATCCTTAAAGAAGAGAATAAAAGAACTAGAGAAAGAATTGAAGAAATAAAGATGGTTAAAATAAATTACCCAGAAGATACAATAAGACTTAAATCTTTTGAGGATGAGTATAAGAAAATAATTAATGATTTTCTACAAGAGAAAAAAATAGATGTGGATGCAGACTTAACAAGTTTTTTAGGAAAATGTTATGATGATGGAATTAAATTTGAAGATACTATAACAATGCCTTTTGAAGAATTATTTGCTATTGCAGAAAACTTTAAAAGAAAGTTTTTAGAAAAAGATGATGGTAAAAAAAGATATAAATTTAAATTTAAAGTTTCCGGTGAGCAAAAAGATAATGCGAAAAAGTTAAAGAAATTATTTCCATATGATGATTTACAACCCGAGATTGCATCTTTTTTTAGGAAGTATTATAAAGAGTTAAATATAAGAACTTGTATGTATTGTAATCTTGATAATATAAATCCTTATAGTACATTTTCAGGAAATTATTCAGATTTAATAGATTTTATGAATAATGCTTCTAAAAAAGAATTAAAAGATGTGTTTTCCAGATTTAATAGTTCTAAAATCAATTTAATTCATAATACGATATATCAAGATGAAAATGAAATTATAACTCAAAAAAATAATGGAATGACTCAATGTAAAGTTGATAAGTTGAAAAAAAGTCAAAAATTTAAAGAAGACAATTATGATCACTTTACGTTAGATCATTTTCTAGATAAGGGAACTCTTCCATTATTATCTTTGTGTCTTTATAATTTTGTTCCTTCCTGTTATACATGTAATTCTAAATTAAAAAAACAAAGAAATTTAGTTGTTGATAAGTTTGTAGATGTATCACCAACACATAAAGAGTATGATTTTGATTTAAATGTTAAATTTGAATTATTTTATAATTTATCAGAAGTAAATAAAGAAACTAATTTTAGATTGATTAATATTAATAATGAAGATAATTTTGAATTAGATTTAAATGATACTTCTAAGGATAAAACTTATGAAAAGTTTATACAGGATTTTAAATTAAAAGCAAGATATAAATATCATAAGGATAAAGCATTAAAACTTATAGAAAAGAAAAAAAAATATTCTGATTCAAACTTAAAATCTATTTCAAAATTAATTTATAATAGTGAATCATATTTTGAAAATATTAAAAAAGATATATTTGGTGAAGAAATATTTGATGAAAACATAGGAAAAGTATCTTTATCAAAGTTAAAAAAAGATATAGCTAAAAACATTGGGATTAAATAAGATTGTGTCAATTCTGTGCCAAAAATGACTTTAGAAACTTTTTTTCAAATAAAACTGGGAAAAAGAAGACAGGCACATTTTTTTCAATGGAACTTTTCGGTACAAAAAGACTTTTAAATAAAATTGGAATGATAAATATTGATGATTTTAAAAATATGAAAAATAAATTTAAAGAACTGATAGATTACACCCCCCCTCATGAAGGTGGGTTGTCCCGTAGGAATTTAGAATATAATTATAACTAAATGCAACAACAAACAAAGGTAAAATACAATGAACTTATCTAACTACCTACAAATAAAAGGCATTCAATAGCCCAAAACATTTTGGCTTAAAAGCTATAAATACCTTTTCAAATCTTTCTAAGCAAATAGAGGAAGAAAAGAGAAGGTGAAATCTTCTCTTTTATATAGTCAAACTTTCAACTTTCTCCAAAGAACTTGTATTAATCTTTTCTAAAACCTTATCAATAGATTCTACCTTATCATCTAAAAACTCTATAAAACTTTTGTAGTGCTCTTTTTGTTTATGTTTTTCAAGAGACTCTTCACTGTCCCACTCTTCTATAAAATAAAATTTGTTTTCATCTTCTTTATCTTTGAAAAGGTCATATTGAATAAAACCTTCATCAAAATCATGGGTAAGTTTATGCATCGCTTGCATAAATGGATAAACTATTTGTGTAAACTCTTCTTTAACTTTTATTTTTACTGTAAATACTATATTGCTCATAAATAACCTTTAAAATTAAAATAATTTTAGCATTATACATTTGAAATTTTAAACTTAGGTTTTTAGATTATATTAATACAATCGTCTTTTACTATAGTGCAAATATTAATCACTAGGATTTTAGAAAAACTTTAATATAATCCTAAAAATTAATTACATAGGATGATTATGAATAAAGTAGTTTTAAAACTAAAAAGCCCAAAAAAATTTAGCTTATATTGCCCATTTACAAATGAAAAACTATATAACGAAGATAGTTCATTTGAAATTTATGAAGGTGCAGGAAACTATCTTTTTTCGATATGTGAAGATTGCCTTTTCTTCGATGCAGGAAATAATGAAGAAATCGAAAGATATTGGAATAATTCTGCTCTTGAAGCAATTGAAAAATTTGTAGAAAATCATAAAGAAGAGAATATCTTAGTTATTGAAGTTCAAGATGATGAAGATACTTATTGGTATGGTTTTTTAAATGAAGATAATATCGAATTAACAGCCGAAGAATTAGAAGAGAAATTTATTAAATAGATAAAAGTTGATATAATCCTGCCATGATTATATTAGATTTTGAAACAAATACAATGAACCCTCAAGATGTTATTGAGGCTGCTGCTGTTAAGTTAGAGTTTATAGATGGAGACTTTAAAGTTATTGATAAGTTCCATAGATACTATCTTTCACGATATCCAGTAAATCCTTACTCTTATGAGGTTCATAGACTTACCCCTGAGAAAATTATTGCTCATAGAAATGGTGCTAGTTATAGCTCTTTTTTTAATGAAGATGAAGAGTTTATTGACTTTTGTTCTAGTGCAAATACTTTGATTGCTCACAATATAAACTTTGAGCTTAGACATCTTGATAAGCTTGTAAGTTTTGAAAAACACTTTTGTACTATGAAAGAGAATAAACATATAGTAAAAGCACTAAACAAAAATGGAAATATCAAAAACCCAAAGCTAGATGAGACTTGTGTTTTCTATGGGATAGATTTTGACCCACTTTCATATCATAGTGCTACATATGATGTGAGTAAAACTTACGAGATATTAAAATGTATGGAAAAGACTTTTTAGTAGTTTAAAAAATGGATATTAATTTAAGAGCATAAAAAAAGCTAGAAGTTAAAACTCCTAGCTTTTTAAGTGATTTAATTTTAAACAGTTTGTTTATCATCCACCATACATTAAGTTTGGTAAGAATAAAGAGATTTGAGGGATATACGTAACAAGTATTAATCCTACAAAAATCGTTAATGTCCACGGGAACGCGGCGACAATAACATCTTTGATACTCATACCGGTTAGACCTGAGGTTACAAACAGATTCAGACCAACAGGTGGGGATACCATTCCAAGCTCCATATTTACTGTAATAATGATACCAAAGTGAATTGGGTCAATTCCAAGTGCAACAGCAACTGGAAGTAATAAAGGTACCATAATCATAATAATAGCTGATGGCTCCATGAATGAACCAGCTAAAATTAGAAGTAAGTTAACAGCGATTAAGAACATATATTTATTTACATTTGCTTCAATTAAAGCTTCAGTAATTGCTTGAGGAATATTCTCAATTGTTAAGAAGTGAGCAAATAACATAGCATTTGCAATAATAAACATAATCATTGCAGTAGTTTTTGCAGACTCTAAAGCTGTTCCCCAGATTTCTGTGATTTTAATATCTTTATAGATAAATACAGAAACAATAAATGCCCAAACACAAGCTACAGCTGCAGCTTCAGTTGGAGTAAAGATACCACCATAAATACCACCGATTACTAGAACGATTGTCATAAGTCCCCATGACGCATCTTTCATCTTAGCTAATCTTTCTTTAAATGGTTTAGGCTCAGTTCTTTCGAATCCTAATCTTCTAGCACCAATATATGTAACAGCCATCATCATAACACCAAGCATAATACCTGGAACAACACCTGCCATAAATAGTTTACCAATAGAAACTTCAGCAGTTACCCCATATACGATAAGTACGATTGATGGTGGAATAAGAATACCTAAAGAACCAGCAGTTGCAATTGTACCAACAGCATATCTTTTTGGGTATCCAGCTTGCATAATAGCACCGAACATAATAGAACCAATAGCAACAACTGTTGCAGGAGACGAACCAGAAACTGCCGCAAAAATAATAGATGCAAAAATAGCAGAGATTGGTAAACCACCTGGTAAGTGTCCAACTATCGATTTAGCAAATTCAATAATTCTTTGTGCTGCTGAACCCTTTGATAATAAGTTACCAGCAAAGATAAACATTGGAATTGCCATAAGTGAGTAGTGCTCAACTTTTTCAAACATCATCGCCGAAATTTCTATAGGAGAAATAGGCGTAAACAGTAGTAACGTTACAAATGTTGCTGCACCAAGACAGATTGCAATAGGTGCACCTACAACAACAAGAGAGAAAAATATACCAAATAATACTGCAACACTCATTATAGCATTCCTCCTGTTTTCTTTTCTACTTCTTTAACCATATCATTTAACTCTTTTACATTTTCATTATCAGCGTTTTCTTTAGCACCCATTCCCATTCCTGCTAAAACTTGCTCTGCTTCACTTTCTTGTAAAATGTCTTCATGACTTGTTCTAGCAATAATAATAATTCTTTCTGCAACTCTATAAGAAGCAAGTGCAAAAGAAACAGGGATAACTAAATACACAATCCACATTGGCATTCCCCAAAGGTCGATTGATCTTTCATCTAAATCATTTACTAGTAGTAAATACTCATAACCAAAATAAGAAACTGTAGCTAAGAATACAAGTGTTACTATGTGTGAAATTAGTAACATGATTTTAGCAATTTTTGTTGGCATGATATCTAGGATGATAGTCACTGCAATGTGAGCATCTTTCTTGAAACAATATGCTGCTGCAAAGAATACAGACCAAAGAAATAAGAAAATACTTAATTCTGAAGCCCAAACTAATGAAGCATCAAAAGCATATCTTGCTACAACATTTACAAATGATACAGCTACACCCGCAGTGATACCTATCACTGCGATTGATTGGTTTATCCAACCAATAAATTTACTTAAAATATTAAATACAACCATGTTTTACTCCGTTGCTAAAGCACCCTTGATAAGGTCTTCACCGATACTATTTGCATCGTAGAACTCAGGGTAAATTTTACTAACAGCGTTTCTCCAAGCATCTTTTTGCTCGTCGTTTAAGTTAATAATTTCTAACTTACCAGTTTTTTCAGCATACTCTTTGATTAAACCGAATTGCTCGTTGTTTAATTGTGCAGCGAATTCTCTTTCTTTATCAGTAGCATCTTTCATAGCTTGTTTTACATCTTCTTGTAAATCAGCTGGTAAAGAGTTCCAGAATTTTTGAGACATAACAACTAAATAACCTAAGTAACCGTGGTTAGTAACTGTTAAGTATTTTTGAACTTCGTGGAATTTTTTAGTAAAGATGTTAGAGTTAGTGTTCTCTTGACCATCAATTACACCTTGTTGTAACCCTGAATAAACTTCAGAGAAAGGCATCATTTGTGGGTTAGCACCAACAGCATGGAATTGAGCTTCTAAAACTTTAGAAGACATAATTCTAAATTTTTGACCTTCAGCATCTTCAGGTAAAATTAGAGGCTTAGTAGAAGAAGATAATTGTTTGAAACCATTATCCCAGAAAGATAAAGCAACATAACCTTTATCCGTAACCATATCTTTTAGTTTTTGACCAACTTCACCATCTTGAACTCTGTGTAAGTGATCAACATCTTTGAATAAAAATGGTAAATCAAATAAAGCTAATTGAGGTACAATTTTACCAAACTTAGAAAATGACGGTGCAGCCATTTGAACAGAATCTAATTTTAATGCTTTTAAAACAGCATTGTCTTTATATAACTGAGAAGATGGGTAAACTTGAACATCAATTCTACCTTCAGATAATTCTTCAAGTCTTTTTTCGAAGTAATCAGCCGCTTTTCCCTTAGGCGTGTTAGGACTTACAACGTGTGAGAATTTAAGAACGAACTTTTCAGCAGCAGGCTTAGCCTCAGCAGTTTTAGTTTCCTCTTTGTTGTCCCCACAACCTGTGAATAATAGCATAGATGCAACAGCAACACTTGATACTATTCCTTTCATTGTTTTAGTCATATTTTTCTCCTTTTTTAGTCTATAAAAGGATTATAATGAAAAGATATGTAAGCTTTATGTACATATGTGTAAAATTTGGAAATTTAAGGTAGTTTATAGGTTGAGAGAGTCAGACTACCGGAAAAACCGATAGTCTAGTAGATTTATTTAGTATTTAAAGCACCCTTGATAAGGTCTTCACCGATACTATTTGCATCGTAGAACTCAGGGTAAATTTTACTAACAGCGTTTCTCCAAGCATCTTTTTGCTCGTCGTTTAAGTTAATAATTTCTAACTTACCAGTTTTTTCAGCATACTCTTTGATTAAACCGAATTGCTCGTTGTTTAATTGTGCAGCGAATTCTCTTTCTTTATCAGTAGCATCTTTCATAGCTTGTTTTACATCTTCTTGTAAATCAGCTGGTAAAGAGTTCCAGAATTTTTGAGACATAACAACTAAATAACCTAAGTAACCGTGGTTAGTAACTGTTAAGTATTTTTGAACTTCGTGGAATTTTTTAGTAAAGATGTTAGAGTTAGTGTTCTCTTGACCATCAATTACACCTTGTTGTAACCCTGAATAAACTTCAGAGAAAGGCATCATTTGTGGGTTAGCACCAACAGCATGGAATTGAGCTTCTAAAACTTTAGAAGACATAATTCTAAATTTTTGACCTTCAGCATCTTCAGGTAAAATTAGAGGCTTAGTAGAAGAAGATAATTGTTTGAAACCATTATCCCAGAAAGATAAAGCAACATAACCTTTATCCGTAACCATATCTTTTAGTTTTTGACCAACTTCACCATCTTGAACTCTGTGTAAGTGATCAACATCTTTGAATAAAAATGGTAAATCAAATAAAGCTAATTGAGGTACAATTTTACCAAACTTAGAAAATGACGGTGCAGCCATTTGAACAGAATCTAATTTTAATGCTTTTAAAACAGCATTGTCTTTATATAACTGAGAAGATGGGTAAACTTGAACATCAATTCTACCTTCAGATAATTCTTCAAGTCTTTTTTCGAAGTAATCAGCCGCTTTTCCCTTAGGCGTGTTAGGACTTACAACGTGTGAGAATTTAAGAACGAACTTTTCAGCAGCAGGCTTAGCCTCAGCAGTTTTAGTTTCCTCTTTGTTGTCCCCACAACCTGTGAATAATAGCATAGATGCAACAGCAACACTTGATACTATTCCTTTCATTGTCTTAGTCATTTTTTCTCCTTAAAAATAAATTACGAAAAGTATAATCAAAAGATATGTAAAACTTATGTATAAAAGTAGAAAATATCGAAAAAGTTTATAAAATAATTTTTTTGTAAATATTCAATTGTAACAAGTGTTACAAAAATTAATAATTGGATTAAATCTTAAAAAAGCACTACAAAAAGCATTACTCTTAAGGAGATATTTACCTTAACCATGCTTTAAACAAAAAAAAAGTATAATCCCCCACTTTATGAGGAATATAAAGATATAAATAATAAAGGATAAAGATGGGATGTAATTTAGATTTACTTACTTCTTTTAAAGACAACTGTGGTTTCGGTTTGATGGCAGACTTAAAAAGCAGACCAAGCCACGAGAATTTAGAAGATGCTATTACTTCGCTTGAGCGAATGATGCACAGAGGTGCAGTGGCAGCTGATGGTAAAACTGGAGATGGTTCAGGTTTATTATTATCTATGCCAAATAAATTTATGAGAAAAATAGCTAGTGAAAAAGGTATTGATTTACCAGAAAAATATGCAGTAGCTATGATATTTGCAAAAGATTTAGAAGATATCGAAACTTTCAAAGAACACTGTGAAGAGAATGATTTAAAAGTTCTTTTAACAAGAGAAGTTCCAGTAGACACTGATGCATTAGGGCAGCAAGCATTAGAGAGTTTACCTCACATTATTCAAGTATTTGTTGGGCCAAATGCACTTATGACATCAAAAAGATTTGATGCGATGTTATATTTAACAAGAAAAGAATGTGAACACAAATTAGTAGATAAAGAAGATTTTTATATTCCAACATTTTCATCTAAAGTAATCGCGTACAAAGGGCTTGTAATGCCTACGCACATTAAAAAGTTTTATATTGATTTAAGGGATGAGGATTTTCAAATTTCTTTCTCATTATTTCACCAAAGATTTTCAACAAATACTTTACCTCAATGGAGATTAGCACAACCATTTAGAGCAATCGCTCACAATGGAGAGATTAATTCAGTTGAAGCAAACAGAGTAAATGTTCAAATTAAATCTGAAAACCTAAAATCTGAAGTTTTTACAGATGAAGAATTAGAAAGAATATTACCAATTTTACAAGTGTCTGGTTCAGACTCAGCGTCATTAGACAATATGTTTGAATTCTTAGTTGTAAATGGTGTTGACTTTTTCAAAGCAGCAAGAAGTTTAGTTCCTGCTCCTTGGCAAAATGCTCCACATATGGATTCTGATTTAAGAGCGTTTTATGAATATACTTCAACAGTAATGGAAGCTTGGGATGGACCAGCAGCAGTTTCATTAACTGATGGAAGACACATTGGATGTTTAATTGATAGAAATGGTTTAAGACCTTCTAAATATGTTATTACTAAAAATCATAAAATCTATATTACTTCTGAGTATGGAACAATTGATATTGATGAAGATAATATTAGTGAAAGAGGAAGATTACAATCAGGGCAGATGATTGGACTTGACCTTAAACATGGGAAAGTATTAAAAGAAGAAGATATCAATGATTATTTAAAATCATCACAAAACTATGTTAAATGGTTAAATAATGACATGGAATACTTACAAGAGTATATCGATGAGTCATTTATTGATACTGATGATTATGAAATGGATGAACTAGAGAAAAAACAAAAGTATTTTAATATTACTTATGAAGCACTAGATCAAATGATTGACCCTATGGCAAAAGATGGTAAAGAACCTGTTGGTTCTATGGGTGATGATACTCCTTTAGCATGTTTCTCTACTGTAAACAGAAACTTTACTGATTTCTTTAGACAAAAGTTTGCACAGGTAACTAACCCTCCAATTGACCCATATAGAGAAAAAATCGTAATGTCTTTAGAGACTGGTTTTGGTCATATTCATAATATTTTAGATGAAAAAGCAGAAGATGCAAAAAGATTAAAAGTAGCATCTCCTATTTTAATGAAAGAAAAATTTGATGTATTAAACTCTTTTGGTGATTCAACATCTCCAAGATTTGATGAATACTACAAAAATCAAGTTTTCTCAACAACATTTAAATCTGATTTAAAAGCTTCGTTAAAAGAACTTGCAAACAAAGTTGCAAAAGCAGTTAAAGAAGATAATGTTTCTGTTGTAATTCTTTCTGATAAAGATATCAATGAAAACGTAAAATTAATTCCTATGGCTATGGCAGTAGGTTTTGTAAATGAATCATTAATTAAAGAAGGTATTAGACACAAAGTTTCTATTGTTGCAGTATCTGGTGAAGTTTATGACCCACATATGGCAGCAGTTATGATTGGATATGGTGCAAGTGCAATTTATCCATACATGATGTATGCTTCTGTTGTTGAATTACATAAAACAAAAGTATCTTCTAAATATGAGATGCAAAGATTACTTAAAAATACTCAAAAAGCATTAAATGCTGGACTTCTTAAGATTATGTCTAAAATGGGTATTTGTACTATTGCTTCTTATAGAAACTCAAGACTATTTGATGTTATTGGTTTAAGTGATGAAATCATCAATGACTGTTTTGAAGGTTCACACTCAGATTTAGCAGGTCTTACTTATGTAGATATTGAAAAAAGAATTGAGAAGTTACACTTCAATGCATTCTTTGATGATAAGCATATCTTCCCATTAGATTTAGGTGGATTCTACAAATATATGAATGATGGTGAATACCATGATTATGGTCCAGCTACAACTAGAGCTATGCATAATAAACAAGCTAAAGATAAAGAAGATATTACTGACTTTAAAAAACTTAAAGAGCTTGTAGATACAAGAGATAAAAAGTTTATTAGAGACTTCTTTGAGTTTAACTCTGATAAAGAAGCTATTGATGTATCTGAAGTTGAATCAGCAGATGATATTTTCAAAAGATTTGCAACAGCTGCAATGTCTTGTGGTTCTATTTCTCCAGAAGCTCACGAAGCAATGGCTATGGCTATGAATACTATTGGTGGTATGTCAAACTCTGGTGAGGGTGGAGAAGACAAAGGAAGATTTGGAACACTAAGAAACTCTAAGATTAAGCAAGTTGCTTCAGGTAGATTTGGTGTTACTCCAGGATACTTAAGAAGTGCAGAAGAGATTCAAATTAAAGTTGCACAAGGTGCAAAACCAGGTGAAGGTGGTCAATTACCAGGACATAAAGTAACTCCACTTATTGCTTCACTTAGACATACTGTTGAAGGTGTTACACTTATTTCACCTCCACCACACCATGATATTTACTCTATTGAGGATTTAGCTCAGTTAATTTTTGACTTAAAACAAATTAACCCAGAAGCAAAAATCACTGTTAAGTTAGTATCAACAATTGGTGTTGGAACTATTGCAGCAGGTGTTGCAAAAGCTTATGCAGATAGAATTGTTATCTCTGGTGCTGATGGTGGTACAGGAGCTGCTCCTTTAACATCAATTAAACATACTGGTAACCCTTGGGAATTAGGACTTGCTGAAGCGCATAATGCTTTAAAAGCAAACCACTTAAGAGAATCAGTTCATGTTCAAACAGATGGTGGATTAAAAACTGGTCTTGATGTAGTTAAAGCTGCAATGCTTGGTGCTGAGTCTTATGCATTTGGTACAGCTGCACTTACACTTCTTGGATGTAAAATCTTAAGAATTTGTCATACAAATAAATGTTCTGTTGGTGTTGCAACTCAAGATGAAGATTTAAGAGAGCACTTCACTGGAACAGTAGAAAGATTAATTTCTTACTTTACATTTATTGCTGAAGATGTTAGAGAGATTCTTGCTTCTTTAGGATACAAATCATTAGAAGATGTAGTTGGAAGATCTGACTTATTAAAAGTTATTGATGATGAATTTGCACAAAAATTCGATTTCCAAAATGTTCTTAGAAGAGTAGAGGGTGTTGATACTTGTCAAAAAGAATCAAATGTTCCTTACGATCAAAATAAATTTGAGAAAGAACTACTTAAAAAAGTTCATAGAACAATTGAGCAACCAACTACTCCAATTAAAGTAAAAGAGACTATTTGTAACTTAAATAGATCATTTGGTACTTTAATCTCTGGTGAAATTGCTAAATACTATGGTGATGAAGGTTTACCTGATGGTTCAATCAATATCTTCTTAAAAGGTATTGCTGGTCAATCATTTGGTGCTTTATTATCAAAAGGTATGAACTTATACTTAGATGGTGCTGCAAATGACTATGTTGGTAAGGGAATGAATGGTGGTAAAATCATTGTAAATACTCCTCACCAAGGTCCAGAATTTGCTGGTGCAGGTAATACTTGTCTTTATGGTGCAACAGGTGGTAAACTTTATGTTAGAGCTGCAGCTGGTGAAAGATTTGGTGTTAGAAACTCAGGTTGTACAGCAGTAGTAGAAGGAACTGGAGATAATGCTTGTGAGTATATGACAGGTGGTATTGTAGTTATTCTTGGTAATACTGGTATTAACTTTGGTGCTGGTATGACTGGTGGTTTATCATTTGTTTATGACCCAGAAAAACTATTTGTAGATAAAATGAATCAAGAACTAATTGAAGCAGTTAGAATTGATACAGATGATACAGAAAGAGAAAGACTATTCTTAAAAAGATTATTAATGGATTATTTAAATGAGACTGAGTCTGAAAGAGCTGAAATGATTTTAGAGAATTTCAGAGCTGAAATTAGAAACTTCTGGATGGTTAAACCTAAAAATATGACAGTGTTACCTCTAAATCCTGAGGAGGGAGATTAAGATGTTAAACTTTACTAAATTTGAAAGAATTAGTCCTGAAAAAAGAGACGTATTACAAAGATTAAAAGATTATAATGAAGTTTATCAAGTATTTGGTAAGCATAGAGCTAGAGAGCAAGCAGACAGATGTATGCAGTGTGGTGACCCATACTGTCATACAGGATGTCCATTAGGAAACTATATTCCTGCATGGTTAAAACAAACATCTGAAAAAAATATGCAATTAGCATTTGCTTTATCAAATGAAACTTCTCCTTTCCCAGAAATCTTAGGAAGAATTTGTCCTCAAGATGTGCTTTGTGAAGGTGCTTGTTCATTAAACACTGGACATGGAGCTATTTCAATTGGTGCAATTGAAACTCATGTTAGTGAAAGAGCATTTGAAAATGGAATGAAACCAACTTTTACAGATAAAATAGTTGACAAGAAAGTTGCAATTATTGGTTCAGGACCATCTGGAATCTCTGCTGCTACATTCTTACTTAGAAAAGGTTTCCAAGTAGAAATGTTTGAAAGAGAAGACAGAGCTGGTGGATTATTAATGTATGGTATTCCAGGATTTAAACTTGATAAATCTACAGTTGAAAGAAGAATGAACTGGTTAATTGAAGCTGGTATGAAACTTCACTTAAACTGTGAGATTGGCAAAGATAAGTCTGCAAAAGAGCTTGAAGAAGAGTTTGATGCTGTTTATTTAGCAGTTGGAGCTAAAAAAGGTAGATATGCAGGTGTTGAAGGTGAAAATGCTTCAAATGTACACTTAGCAATGGAGTTCTTAACAGGAATTCAAAAAAGAAACCTTGGAAATACAGATGTAGATTTTATTGATGTACAAGATAAAAACGTAGTTGTAATTGGTGGTGGAGATACTGCTATGGACTGTGTTAGATCATCTGTAAGAGAAAAAGCAAAATCTGTTAAATGTCTTTATAGAAGAGATGAAGCAAATATGCCAGGAAGTAAAAAAGAAGTTGTTAATGCAAAAGAAGAGGGTGTTGAATATCAATTTAATGTAAGTCCTAAGTCTATTGTTGTTGATAATGGAGTTGCTACTGGTGTTGAACTTCTTACTACTTCAATGAGTGAACCAGATGAATCTGGAAGACAAAAAGTTGTTATCAATGATGGAAGTGAATATGTTGAAGAAGCTGATGTTGTAATTATGGCATTAGGATTCTCTCCTGAAATTCCAGAATTCTTCAAAGAGTTAAATATTGAAACAAACTCTTGGGGTGGAGTTGAAACAAACAACTACGTTACTTCAAACAAAAAAGTATATGCAGGTGGAGATTGCCAAAGAGGTGCTCACTTAGCTGTAACTGCTGCTCTTGATGGTAGAGAAGCAGCAAAAGAGATAGTGAAAGCTCTATCTTAATATCATGTTTGATTATAACTCATTCACAAATGCAGTTATTCAAGCAAATAAAGAGTTGTATGGGTATATTAATACCCATATGACTCAATCTGACTTAGAAGAGTCTTCTCAAATTGGATTTGGTGGAGACAAAACTCTTAATATCGATATTATTGCTGAAAATATTTTTATAAAATATCTCTCTTCTTTTGGGGATATTTTTTCTGAAGAAGTAGGTAGTATATCAAATAATTCAAATATCAAAATTATCATTGACCCTTTAGATGGAAGTCATAACTTTGCTTCTAGTTTAGAATACTATGGAACATCTGTTGCTGTTAAAAAAAATGATGAATATATTGCTGGTTATGTATGTAATTTATGTACTGCAGTTTTAGTTTATCGTGAGAATGAAGATGTAAATAGAGTAAATATTTTAACTGAGCAATTTTTAAGTTCTTATGAGAATAGTAATCCAAATATATCAATATTTGAAAGAGCATATGCTTATCCAGAGATAGCTCTAAAACTAAAAGAAAATTCTATTAAATATCGAAGTCCTGGGGCTGCTGCTTTATCACTGGCAAATGCAAGAAATTATCAATTTGTACTTTTTGCAGGTAAATTAAGGGAGTTTGATATAGCTGCTTCTTTGTATATAAATAAGGACTTAGAAATCTTCAAAAATGATGAATTCTTAATTATCACTAAAAACTATAGCAATTTACTACTAATTAAAGAAATAATTAAAGTTTTTTAGGTTATAACTCCAAAACTATATTTTACTTGGGGAAACGGTTTATGTCATTAATTATAACAGATGATTGTATCGCATGTGATGCATGTAGAGAAGAATGTCCAAACTATGCGATTGAAGAGGGTGATCCAATATACGTTATTGATCCAGATAGATGTACTGAGTGTGTAGGTCACTTTGAAGAGCCAGCATGTATTGAAGTATGTCCAGTTGATTGTATCATTGTAGATCCAGATAATCAAGAAACAATGGAAGAGTTACAATTTAAATACGAGCAGATTCAAGAAGAAGAAGCGTAATGGCTAAAGTAACAACTATTATAGACATTGGGTCAAACTCAATGCGTATGGTTGTTTTAGAAAAGAGTAGTAGATTTTCTTTTAACTTAATTAACGAGACAAAAAGTCGTGTTAAAATCTCTGAAGGTTGCTATGAGAACAATGGTAATCTTCAAGAAGCTCCTATGCAAAGAGCATTTAACTCTTTGCAATCTTTTTTAAATATTTCTAAAGCACTAAAATCAAGAAAAATTATTTGCGTTGCTACATCAGCACTAAGAGATGCGCCAAATTCAAAAATTTTTACTAATAGAGTTAAAAATGAATTAGGTTTAAATATCAGAATTATTGATGGGCCAAAAGAGGCTTATTATGGTGGGGTTGCTGCTTTAAATTTAATACATGGTCAAGAGTTTGTAACTGTGGACATAGGTGGAGGTTCTACTGAGTTTGCATTTATAAAAGATGGACAAATTGTTGACTGTATATCACTTGATGTAGGAACAGTAAGATTAAATGAACTGTTCTTTAGTAAAGGTGATTTAGAAGGCGCTAGAAATTATATTTTAGAAAAACTTGAAGAAGTAAAAGGCTGTGGTCATTCTATTCCTAATACTGTAGTTGGTATTGGTGGAAGTATTAGGGCACTTAGTAAAATCATAATGAAAAAAACTGAGTACCCTTTAGATATCTTACATGGTTTTTCATATATTGTTGATTTAAACTCTTATATCTTTGATGATATTTTAAGAGCTAAAAATAATAACTCTTTGAAGCACATAGGTGTAAAAAAAGATAGATATGACACAATAAAAGAGGGTACTTTTATTTTCAAAACTATTTTAGAAGAGTTAAAAACTACAAGAGTAATCACTTCTGGTGTAGGTGTTAGAGAAGGTGTTTATTTAACAGATATTTTAAGAACTAACAATTGTAAATTTCCAGCAAACTATAATGTGAGTGTAAGAAGTTTACTTGATAGGTTTGAAATTTGTCCTAAGCAAAGTGCTTATTTAGGTAATAACGCTAGACAAATTTTTGAAGCCTTAAAGCCACTTCATAATTTAGATGATAAGTACAAAACACTTTTAGTAATAGCTTCTAAGCTTCACTCAATTGGTACAACACTTAACTTCTATAAATCAAATGATAATACTTTTGATTTCATCTTAAATGGTTTAAATTATGATTTCTTACACTCTTCACGGGTAACTGTTGCTCATATGATTAAGTTTTCTAAAAAAAGCTTACCTAAAAAAGGTGATTTAGAAAAGTATTCAAAGCTATTACCTTGTTATGAAACTATGCAGTGGTTATCTTTTATGATAAGTCTTAACTTAACTATTAATCAAGATATGTCAAGTCCAAATGTTACTTATAAACTAAAAAATAGTAAGCTAAAACTATCACTTGAAAGACCTATATATTTAGTAGAAAGTGAAGTTAAAAAGATTCAAACTCCTAAGGGTGTAAAAGTAAAAGTAGTTTCATGAAAATAGCTATTGTTAAACTATCTGCCATGGGTGATATTATTCATGCCATGGTTGCCTTACAATTTATTAAAAAAGCTAATCCTTCAATAGAAATTGATTGGTTTGTTGAAAAAGCATTTATAGGTGTATTAGAAGATAATCCTGATATTGATAATATTTATGCACTTGATTTAAAATCAATAAAAAAGAAAAAGACAAAACTTTTTTCACAAATTTCACTTATAAGAAAATATTCAAAAAATAGCTATGATTTAGTAATTGATGCTCAAGGCTTAATAAAATCAGCAATAGTTTCAAAGCTACTTGGAAAAAATAGAGTAGGGTTTAGTAAAACTTCTACAAGAGAGAGTTTATCATCCTCTTTATATAACAAAAAGATTGATTCTGATTATTCTAAAAATGTTATTGAAAGAAATTTAGATATTTTATTAAAACCTTTAAATATAGAGTTTAATAAAGAATCTATTTTAGATAAAAAGCCTTTTTTATATTTTAAAGATGGCTTTGATTTTAGTGATCTATTAAGTAAAGAAAAAAAGAATATTTTACTTGTAGTTGGTGCTAGTTGGCCTTCAAAAATGTATTCTAAAGAGAAATTCGCTAAAATAGTAAATAGTATAGATGAAAATTTTATTATTGCTTGGGGAAATGAAGAAGAAAAAAGCATAGCTCAAACTATCGCAAAAACTTCAAAGGCTGTAGTTTTACCAAGATTAAGTTTAAATGACTTAAAAGCATTAGTATCAAAAGTAGATTTACTTATAGGAAATGATACTGGGCCTACTCACATGGCATGGGCTTTAAATATTCCATCTATAACAATATTTGGCTGTACTCCAGGGTATAGAAACACTTATGAAACAGATATAAATAAAATTATTGAATCAAAGTCTAAAGTTAATCCTGAAAGATTAAATAAAGATGACTATTCAATAGCAAATATTGATGAAAATAGAATAGTAGAAATAATGAAGGATTTATTGTTTGAAGGCAAGCGTTAAAGAATATTTAGTATATTACATATATGTCTCTTTTAAATTTCTTTTTACTTTTCTTCCTAAAGCCTTTGTAAAACAAATTTTAATTTTATGTGCAAAACTGGCTTTTAGATTTAATAAAGAGCATAAGCATATTGCAAAAGTAAATTTAGATTTGGCTTTTGAAGATAAAAAATCAGATGATGAAAAAAACAAAATAATCTATGAATCATATAAATCACTTCTTTTTAATATGTTTGAATTTGTAGAAAATCAATCAATTTCAAAGGAAAAACTGTTTGCAAAAGCAGTAATAGAGAATGAAGAAGTTATTTTAAATGCTTTAGAAGAGAAAAGAAAAATCATTTTTATCACTGCACACTATGGTGGGTGGGAGTTAGCTATTCCTTATACTGCTTTAAAGTATGGAACTTTAGCAGTTGTAAATAGAAAAATGGATAATCCTTTAATAAACGATATGTATGTAAAAGCAAGAGATAGAAATAATATCGTAATGCTTGAAAAGAAAGTTGCAGCAAAGGGTATGTTAAAAGCTTTTAAACAAGGACATAATGTAGCAGTAGCAATTGATCAACATATGAAAAATGGAATGGAAATAGAATTTTTTGGGAAAAAAGTTTATGCTACTGATTCAACAGCAAGATTAGCTGTAAAGTTCGATGCAGTGATTATCCCTATATTTGCAGTAATGAATGATTTTAGAGATTATACAATTAAAGTATATGATGCAATTGATCCTTTAAAAGTAGAGTTTAAAATCGAAGATAAAATAAAAGAGCTTACACAATTGCAAGCTAATGTTATTGAAGAACAGATAAAAGAGACTCCTGCTCTATGGTTTTGGCAACATAAACGATGGAAAAAATTTTATAAGAATTTATATAAAAGAAACTAAATGAATAATAAACCTAAATATCACCTTTTTAAAAATACAAAATATGCCCTTGATGGATTTAAACATGCTTTTAAAACAGAAAGCTCTTTCAAACTTGAACTTTTTTGTGCAATCTTTATTATCATAGGAATTTTACTTGTAGATGTTTCTTTAATGTATAAACTTGTTCTTTTAGTAACTGGTATTTTAGTTTTAATTGTAGAGCTTATAAACTCTGCAATTGAAAATGTAGTTGACCTTGTAACAAAGGAGCATGCCCCTTTAGCTAAAACTGCAAAAGATATAGGTTCAACTGCTGTTATGTTTACAATTGGGCTTCATGTAACTTCATGGATAGTAATACTTATATGGGCATAAGTTCAAATATTGATAAAAAGCTTGAAGAGCTTGTAAAAGAGTTATCTCAAAGTAATAATCAAGAAATCTTCTCTTTTGAGTATGAACAGCAAAAATATTGGTTAAAAAGAGCAAGAGCTACTAAATCTAATTTAATACATAAACTTTTTTATAAATTAACTTCTATAGATATATTACTTCCTGTTGAAAGTAAGAGTGATAAAGAGAGTCTAAACTTTGAAACTACAAAAATAGCAAGACTAAAAGAAAAAGGTATTAAAACTCCAAATATAGCTTTTAAAAATGAAGAGTTTTTTGTTTTAGAAGACTCTGGAAAAATGGTTAACTCTTATATTAGAAAAAGAGATATAACAAAAGAAAAGATGTATTACTATATTGATTTGATGCTAAAAGAGTTAGCATTAATTCACAATAATAAAGAGTTTCATGGTGGAGCACAAGCAAGAAACTTTATTTATAAAGAAGGTAAAGTCACAGTAATAGATTTTGAAGATAGCTTTGATGAAAGTATTTCTTTAGAGACATTACAGTTTAGAGATTTAATTTTATTTTTATTGTCTTTAACAAAAACTAGGTCTAGTTTTGAGCTTGATTATGACTTTATTATTAAAGAATATATAAAATTAGTGCCTCAAAATAAAGAGTTTAGAAAAAAACTTAAAAAGTTAGCAAATAAAATCTCTTTTCTTATAACTCTTAGTCAGAATAAATTTATTAAGAAAATCATAGGTAGAGATGGTGAAGGTTTCTTTAAACTTTTTACTATTTTACAAAATCTAAAAGGTTGATTTTATGAATCAAGTTATTATGTCAAAGACATTAAATATTTTTAGAAAACTAATTTTTGCACATATTCTATTTTTGATAGTTATGTCTGTTTTTAGAACAGTTTTTTTCTTTTATTATTCACCTTTAAATAGTTTAGATGGTTTTTATTTAGATATTCTAAATGCTTTTATTTTAGGTTTTAGAATTGATTTAACTGTAATTGGATACATCCAAGCTATTCCAACAATACTATTGATAGTTTTATACTACATAAAAAAAGAAGTTTTATTAAACTATTTTGAAAAGTTTTTAGTTTATTATCTATTTATTTTCTTTTTTATAGTGAGTCTTCTTTTATGTGCTGATTTTGGTTTTTATTCATATTTTAAAGAACATATAAACATTTTGTTTTTTGGTCTTTTAGATGATGATACAAAAGCTTTAATGATAACATTTTGGCAAAATTATAATGTAGTATTGATTTTAGCTATTTTCTTTGCATATCTAGCATTTTTATTCTTATCAATTAAAAAAATATTTTCAATAAAGAATAAAAACTATAACTCTTTTTTAGGTCTTAAGATATCTGCACTTATTTTTATAATTCTATTTATATTAAACTTTTTAGCTGTTAGGGGAACGTTAGGAATGTATCCTTTAGGAAAAATGATTCCAAATGTATCAACTAATGAGTTTATAAATAAAATATCACATAATGGATTTAGAGCTTACACAAATGCTTTAAGTGCAAGGAAAAAATATCTAGCAAGAAAATATGATTTGCTTAAAGCAACAGGATACAAAGGAAATATCGAAAAAGCTTTTGAAGTTTATAAAGGGACAAGTGATATAAATAAAGAAGATTTATTAAAAAATATTACTTATCAAACTAAAAAAAATGATGATAAAGAGTACAATGTTGTAGTAATCATGGTAGAGAGTTTTGGTCTGCCAATATTAAAATATCAAAGTGAAAAGTTTAATATCTTAGGTGAGTTAAAAAAACATTTTGATAAAGATATTCTTCTTACAAATATGATTTCTGCAGGTGATGGTACAATTTCAAGTTTACAGGCATTATTGCTAAATATTCCACATAGACCAACATCTTTTGCCTTTTCTCAATCTATTTATAAGCAAACAAGTTTTGCATATAGCCCAGCTTTCCTTTATAAAGGTCAAGGATATGAAACAAGTTTTATTTATGGTGGTGATTTAACATGGAGAAGTTTAGGACAGTTTGTTAAACATCAAGGTTATGATAATGTAGAAGGTAAAATAAATATTTTCAATCACCTTGAAAATATTAATAAAGAAAAAGATGAATATTTTCATCCATGGGGGATATTCGATGAGTATTTATATTCACATATTCTAAAAAAATTAGAAATTAGTGATAAAAAACAGTTTATAGTAGCCCTTAGTACAAATAATCATCCTCCCTACAATATTCCAAATGATTGCAAATCAAAGAGTTTAATCTATAATGATGAAATAAAAAATCATATTACAGGAGACTTTGATTTAGCTCAACAAAGATTTAAGTCATATGCTTATGCAGTAGATCAAGTTGGAGTTTTTCTTGATAAGTTTAAAAAGAGTAAATTTAAAGATAATACAATAGTTGTAGTAACAGCTGATAATAATACAATTGATGGAATAATGAAGTATGATGATAATCAATTACTAAACTCTAAAAACATACCTTTATATTTTTATTTACAAGAAGAATTAAAAGAAAAAATAGATGTTGATACAAAAGTTACCGGTTCTCATAAAGATATTTTTCCAACACTTTATAACTTGACTTTAAAAGACCAAGAATATATATCAATTGGAGCTAATCTTTTTGATTCCTCACTTGCGCATTATGGATTTAATGGTTCAATGATAGTTACAAACAAAGAGAAAGTTGAGAAATTGAAAAGTATAGAAGAACAAACAAATAGTAAGGTTTTAAATTATTATAAAGCAAATTTAGCTATAACTCAATACTTGATTAATTATTATCATAAAAAAGGAAAAGAATGACAAATATTTTAAGAGCACCTTCTCAAAATACTAAAGATAAAATTACTCTTTGGCTTAATCACCTTTTAGTTTTATATGCTTTTTTAATTCCTATACATAATGGAGCGAAGAGTTCTTTATTTTTTACAATGTTAGCACTTTTTATATATAGAAGAGACTACTGGTTTTATTTAAAAGAGGCTTTTTCAAATAGAATAGTTCAAGCTTTTTTAATATTTTATGCTTTACATGCAATAGGAATGATATATACGGATAATATTGATTATGGTAAAGATCAAATGGATAGGTTAAAGTATCTTCTTTTCCCTTTAGTTTTTTTATCTTTTTTAGATATAAGATTTGTTCTTCGAATTTTCCTAGCATTTATAATTGGAATGTTTGTTTCTATTCTTTTTTCATATTTAGTTCATCTTCAAATTTTACCTTATGTGTTCACAATTGGGAAATATGAGATTTGGGAAACTTTTGCTTATAGCCCAGCACCATTTTTAGCTCATGGAGAACATGGTGTTGGAATTTCTTTTGTTGTAGGCTTTTTGCTTTATTATATTTTAAATTTTAAAAATGAAGAAAAATTTAAAAAAATTATTGCTTTTGTAGGATTAGTTTTTGCTTTAGTAAATATGTCATTTATAGCAAGTAGAACAGGATATATGACTTTAGTTGTAGTAATTTTTATTACGATAGTAATCACTTATAGAGAGAATATAAAACTTCTATTATCTTCAGTTTTTTTAGTTTTTATTGTTTGTTTATCTATTTATAGTTTTTCTGAAACAGTAAATCAAAGAATAGATAGAGCTTTTATTAATTTTCAAAAAGGTATTGAAAATAAAGAGTATTATAAAAATGGTTCAACAGCACAAAGAATAGGTTTAACAATATATTCAATTGAAGTAATAAAAGAAAACTTTTTATTTGGTGTTGGAACAGGGGATCATATGGATTTGCTTAGAGCAAAAATTCCAGATGAAGAAAAAAGATTACGAGAAATTGCAAAACCTCACAATGTATATGTACAAATTCCAATGCAAATAGGAATTATTGGCTTAGCTTCTTTTTTCTTTTTAATATACTCTTTGTTAAGTTATAAAAATATATCAAGAGAAAAAAAAGATATAATTGTTATTTTAGTGGCTTCTACTTTAGTCTTTATGGCAGGAGGAATGTTTTACGGAACTTTTGAATTACCATTAATAGTAGTTTTAATTTCAGCAATGATTGCAAATAAAGAGCAAAATATTACTTTTAAAAATTTTGATAAAAAAGTATTTCTAAAATATAGTACTTTTGTTATTTTATTTTTAATTATAGGTATAACAAGATAGGAAAAAAATGAAAATAGTATATATCTCAAGATCAATAATCCCTTCAAGAACAGCAAATAGTATTCATGTAATGAAGATGTGTAATGCCTTTGCATCTTTAGGACATGAGGTTACTCTTTTAGCTCCTTGGACAAAAAAACTTGAAGAAAAAAATATAGAGGATTTATTTGAATATTATGGAGTTGAAAAAAACTTTGAGTTAAAAAAGCTTTTTTCTCCTAATATTAAATATCTTAAAAAAAGAATTTATTCATATAAATGTTTAAAAGAGGTTCAAAAAATTAATCCTGATATTGTTTATGGAAGAGATGATATGTTTGCTTTTTATTTAACTCAAAAAAGTGGATATTTTTCTCTTTTTGAAAAACATGAACCTTATGATGGAAAAGATTTTAATGACTTTTTCTTTGATAAGTTTATTAAAAATAATCAAAACAAAGCAAAGCTAGTTGTGAACTCTAATGAACTTAAAAAGATGTACAATAAAAGTTGTAATATTAGTTTAGATTCAGTTTTAGCAGCAAGTAATGGTACAAATATTATTCCTGATGATAAAATACCTTCAAGTATAACTTTAGATAAAAATAGAGTTCAAATTGGATATGTAGGAAGCCTTTTTAAAGGAAGAGGAATTGATATTATTATTGAGTTAGCAAAAAAGATTCCAGATGCAACTTTTCATATTATTGGTGGAAAAGATAAAGATATTGAATTTTGGAAATCAAAAGAAAATTTAGAGAATCTTATTTTCCATGGTTTTGTAGAACCTAAAGAGACTTATAAATATAGAAATATGTGTGATATTCTTTTAGCTCCTTATCAAAGTGATAATGAAGGAAATAGGTCAAGTAAATATATGTCTCCTATTAAACTTTTTGAATATATGTCTTCAAAAAAAGCAATTATTTGTTCAAATTTTAAAGTTGTATATGAAGCTTTAAATGATGAATGTGCTTTATTAGTTAATAGTTCAGATATAAATGCTTGGGAAAATGCAGTTAATGAATTGGTTGAAGATAAAGAAAAAAGAGAAAAACTAGCAAATAATGCCTATGAAAAGTTTTTAAATTATCATACTTGGAGTGCAAGAGCACAAAAGATTTTAGATTATATTCAAAGTTCTAAATGATTGATTTAAACAGTATTGAACCAATTGGAAAAGGAACAAATCGAAGTTGTTTTGTTCACCCAATGGATTTAAATAAATGTATAAAAATAACTCATTCAAATGATTATTCTGAGACTATAAAAGAGATTAAATATTATAAATTCTTACAAAAAAGAGAAATCTCTTGGGATTTTTTAGCAAAATATTATGGTAGCATAGATACCTCTCTTGGAAAGGGTGAAGTCTTTGATTTAGTTAGAGATTATGATGGAAATGTTTCTAAAACTTTATCTTTTTATTTACAAAAAGATGAAAAAACAAAAACTTTAATAACTCCAATAAAACTTCTTGAAGATTTAAAACAATATACCCTAAAAGAGAATATCGTAGTAAAAGATTTAAATACAAAAAATATGCTTTATCAAAAAATAAATGAAAATGAAGCTAGACTTATTTTAATTGATGGGGTAGTAAATAATGACTTTTTACCTTTTTCAAAATATATCCCTTTATTTACTCAAAAAAAGATAAAAAGATTGTGGAAAAGATTTGAAGAGTCTTTGCCTCATAAATACTCTTTTAATAAATATTTTTTAAGTTTATTAAATAAGAAGCTCTAAATACTCCCTTTGTTCTCTTTGTAATGCAAAAACCTCTAAAGCTTTTGGATGATTTTGCATTGCTTTTATTTTTTCTTCTTTTAAATTCTTAGCTACATTTAATACAATACTTTCAAGTTCTTCAACACTGTTATTTGAAGTTAAATGAATATGAAAACCTAAATCTTTAAATTCAGGAGAAGAGGTATCATTGTAGATAATTGGAATAAGTCCAAATCCAAGTGATTCAATAATAGCGTTACTCATACCTTCTCCTAAACTTGGGAAGATAAAAACATCACTTTCTTGAAGATATTTTTTTACTTCACTTGTATATCCTACAAACTCTATTTTTGATTTATATTCAAGAGTTTCAAGATAGTTATTTATCTTTTCAAAATAGTTTTTATCTTGGATATCTCCTAAGAGTTTTAAGTTAAAATCAAAACCATTTTTAAATAAAATATCACAAGCTTTTATAGCTTCAAATTGACCTTTTCCTGGATGAACCCTTCCCACGTGAACTAAGTCAATTTTATTATTAAATTCTTTAAATGATATATTTTTTTCAAGTCTTAAAGAAGAGTAAATTCTCTTTACTTGTGCATTTTTAGCAATTGGTAAAATATCAATTATATTTTGCTTCATATACTCGCAATTTCCAACAAAATAGTTAACCTTACTATAAAATAGTTTATGAAAAATATCTTTTTTTGAAGTAGTTTTTTTAGAACCTTGTCTAATAATAAAATTTATATCTAAGCCAAGGGCTGCAAAATAAAGAGATTTCATCTCTGAAGCACCTAAGAAGATAACATTTTTAATTTGGCTATTGATTAATATCTCTCTAACACTTTTTATTAATTTAAAACTAAAATTACTAGAAAATGTTACTTCATGTACTTTTATATTAAAGCCTTTAAAGTGTTCTTCTTTATTTAGAATATAACTATTATCCCTCGCTATAAACTCAACTTCAACTTCACTACTTAATAATCTTGCTAATTTAACAGAGGCTAATTCCATTCCTCCATTTACTCTTGATAGACATATAACTGCAGTTTTTTGTTTCATTAATTACCTTTAAAAAGGCGATTATATCGAATTTAAATTAAACTTGTTATATAATATATACTATTTTAAGATAAGGTCGCAAGATTTGAAAATCACTGCAAATATAATTACATTAAATGAAGAAAAAAATATAGAGGCTGTAATAAAATCCGTACAAGAAGTTTGTGATGAGGTTTTAGTAGTTGACTCATTAAGTACTGATAGAACTTGTGAAATTGCTGAAAGTTTAGGTGCAAAAGTTATAAAACAAGAGTATTTAGGAGATGGCCCTCAAAAAGCCTTTGGTGAGCCACTTGCAAAATATGATTGGGTACTAAGTATTGATGCTGATGAGAGATTAGATTTAAATGCAATTGAAGAGATTAAAAAACTTGATTTAGATAATACAGAATATGATGGTTTTTCTTTTGCTAGAAAGACTTATGTAGGAGACAACTTTATCAAACTTTGGTATCCAGATAGAGTAACAAGACTTTATAATAGAAACAAGTGTGGATATTCAAAATTAAAAGGTCATGCAAAAGTTGAAGCTAAAAATATTTGTGATTTAAAAGCTGATATGCTTCATTACTCTTATGAAGATTATGTGCAGATGATAAGAACAACTGAAAAATTTATCAAAAGAGGGGCTCAAATTTCATATGATGCAGGAAAAAGAGCAAACTCTTTAGACCCTTTTGTTCACGGAGTAGGGGCTTTATTTAAAGCTTTAGTTCTAAAAGGTGGAGCTTTTCATGGGATTCATGGTTGGAATGTTGCTGTAATTTCTGCATATAGCTCTTATATGAAATATGCTTTAATGCTTGAGATGCAAAAGAATGAAAAATAAAAAGATTTTAGAAGTTTGTTTATCTCCTGATTTAGGTGGTTTAGAACTTTATATGAGTAGATGTACAAATGAACTATCAAAGAGTTTTGATGTTTCGTGTGTAGTCGCTTCAAAATCAAAACTAAAAGATTTCATTCAAGATGTTCAAAAGTTTGAAATAAATAGAAAAAGTAGTTTTTCTATAAGTGCATCTTTAAAATTAGCAAAAATCATTGATAAACAAAATATTGATACTATTCATCTTCATTGGACAAAGGATCTTCCTATTGTTGTTCTTTCTAAAATTTTTTCAAAAAGAAAACCAAAGATTGTACAAACAAGACATATGACAATGACAAGATTTAAAAGTGATTTTTATCATAAATTTTTATATAAAAATATTGATACAATTATTTGTGTTACAAAAGCTTTAGAAGAGCAAATAAAAAAGTTTATTCCTCAAAATATTAGACCTAAAACTTTAACTTTATATCTTGGGGCAAATGAAAGCAAAGCTTTAAATGCTGAAGAAATAAAGGAGTTTAAAAAAGAGTTACAAGTAGCAGACTCTTTTATGTTAGGACTTATTGGAAGAATCAATGAGTTTAAAGGACAACATCTACTTATAGAAGCTATGAAACTTTTAAAAGAGAAAAATTTAAATATCAAAGCATATATTGTGGGTCATGCCATGAGTGATGAGTATTTACAGCAATTAAAACAAAGAGTTATAGATTTTAATTTAGAAGAACAAGTTTTATTTGTAGGTTTTACAAAAGAGCCACATAAGTTTATGCAAGCTTGTGATGTAGTTTTAATGACTTCAAAAAATGAAACTTTTGGTTTAGTTACCATTGAAGCTATGAGAAATGGTAGCTGTGTTATTGGTTCAAACTCTGGTGGAGTTTTAGAAATAATAGATGATGAGAAAACTGGCTTACTATTTGAAAGTGGAAACTATGAAAATTTAGCTTTAAAAATAGAGAAGTTATATAAAGATGAAACTTTAAGAAAAGAGCTTGCAAAAGCAGGTCAGAAAAAAGCAGAAGAGCTTTTTGATAATAAAAAACAGTTTGATAAACTAAGTGAATTTTTTAGCCAACTTTAGGAGAATAAGTGTTATTTTTAAAAGATGAAGATTTTATAGCAAAGGGTAATGAAAGAGCAATATATGTGCACCCTGAAGATGATAACAAAACAGTAAAAGTGACTTATGAAGGTAACCAAAGACAAGAGAGTAAGCAGTCACAAAAAGAAATCTCTTATTATAAAGAGTTAGAAAAAAGAGGAATGAAAAACTTTAAACATCTACCTAAGTTTTATGGTGAAGTTGAAACTAATAAGGGACCTGGGTTTGTTATTGAACTGATTCGTGATTATGATGGTGAAGTTTCTAAAAGTTTTGCTTTTTATCTGAAAGAGAATGGTGTAGAAGCTTATCAAAAAGAGTTAGAAGAGTATAGACAATATTTTTTGGATAACTGTATTATTTTTAATTATGGAATGATGCCTAAAAATATATTGCTTAGAAAAAATAGCGAAACAGATTTTGATTTAGTTTTAATTGATGGCTTAGGAGATGTATCTCATTTTACTTTGCCAAATAAAATTCCATATTTTGCAAGAGGACGAATTAGTAGAAGATGGGAAAAATTTGTAAATAAATATTTATTAAAATAGTAGAAAGGTAAAAAATGAAAGTATTATTATTAGCTGGTGGATTAGGAACAAGATTAGCAGAAGAGACAGATTTAAGACCAAAACCTATGGTTGAAGTTGGAGGAAAACCTATTCTATGGCATATTATGAAAATTTACTCAAAATATGGATTTAATGAATTTGTAATCTTACTTGGATACAAAGGTTACTATATTAAGGAATATTTTGCAAACTATTTTTTACATCAAAGTGATGTAACACTTGATATTTCAACAGGAAAAATGGAAGTATTAAATAATTCTAGTGAACCTTGGAAAATCACACTTCTTGATACAGGAATTGATAGTATGACAGGGGGAAGAGTAAAAAGAGCACAAGATTTTGTAGGAAATGAACCTTTTATGTTAACTTATGGAGATGGAGTAAGTGATATTAATATAGAAGAATTAGTAGAGTTTCATAAATCTCATGGAAAAGCAATGACAATGACATCTGCCCAACCAGATGCAAGATTTGGAGCATTAGAAATCTCTTCTGATAATCAAGTAATTGAATTTAAAGAAAAACCAAAAGGTGAGGGTGGTTGGATAAATGCTGGTTTCTTTGTATGTGAACCAAAAGTTTTTGATTATATCACACAAGGAGATAGTACAATTTTTGAACAAGAACCTTTAATGAATTTAGCAAAAGATGGAGAAATTTATACTTATAAACATGATGGTTTTTGGAAACCAATGGATACTTTAAGAGATAAACAACAATTAGAAAAACTTTGGGAAACAAAAAAAGCACCGTGGAAAGTTTGGTAATGCAAAACTTATTTAGTGGAATATATAAAGATAAAACAGTTTTAGTTACAGGACATACTGGCTTTAAAGGTTCATGGCTTTGTTATTGGTTAGAACAGATGGGTGCAAATGTAATTGGTTATTCTTTAGAAGCTCCAACAACTCCTAATCATATCTCTTTATTAAATCTAAATATCACTTCAATTATCGCTGATATTAGAAATTTAGATAAATTAAATGAAGTTTTTGAAGAGTATAAACCTAATATTGTATTTCATTTAGCTGCTCAGCCTTTAGTAAGATTATCATATGAAAATCCTATTGAAACATATGAAACAAATGTTATTGGTACATTAAAGGTTTTTGAAGCTTGTAGAAAGGCTAATGTTAAAGCCATTGTAAATATTACAAGTGATAAAGCTTATGAAAATAAAGAGTGGGTTTGGGGATATAGAGAAAATGATCCAATGGGAGGATATGACCCTTATAGTTCATCAAAAGGTTGTGCTGATATCTTGGCAAACTCATATAGAGACTCTTATTTTAATATAAAAGATTATAAGAAAAAACATAATACTCTTCTTGCTTCTTGTAGAGCTGGAAATGTAATTGGTGGTGGCGATTGGGCTAAAGATAGATTAATTACTGATATTATGCTTTCTGTTTCTCAAAATAAAAAAGTAAGTATTCGAAGCCCATATGCTACAAGACCTTGGCAACATGTACTTGAACCATTAAGTGGGTATTTAAATATTGGCCAAAAACTTCTTGAAGAAAAAGTAGAGTTTGCTAGTGCTTGGAACTTTGGACCAAGTGATGAGGGAAGTATAACTGTAGAACAAGTAGTAAAAAATGTAAAAAAATATTGGGATAAAATTGATTATGAAATAAATCAAGACCCAAATGCCTTACATGAAGCAAATCTTTTAAAACTAGATTGTTCTAAAGCTCATATATTATTAAAATGGAATGATGTTTGGGATAGTGATACTACTTTTGAAAAAACTGTAAAATGGTATAAATCTTTTTATGAAGAAGAAAAAAATCTTACTAAAGAGGATTTAGAAGCTTATATTGTAGCTGCAAAAACAAAAAAACTAAAGTGGGCAATTTAATGCAAATAGTAGAAACCAAAATACCTGGATTAAAAATATTTGAACCAATGATATTTGAAGATGTAAGAGGAAAATTTATTAAAACTTTTAATAATGATTTTTTTCAAGAACATAATTTAAATATTTCAATAAAAGAGACTTACTATTCAATTTCACATAAAGATGTAATTCGAGGAATGCATTTTCAAACACCTCCATATGATCATATAAAAATTGTTTATGTACCCTTTGGAAAAATATTAGATGTAGTTTTAGATTTAAGAAAAGGTTCTCCTACTTTTGGTAAGAGTTTTAGTATTGAACTATCAAGTGAAAATGGAAAAATCTTAATTATTCCAAAAGGTTTAGCTCATGGATTTAAATCACTTGAAGATAATACTAATGTGACTTATATGCAAACAACAACTTATGCTCCTAATAATGATGAGGGAATAAGATATGACTCTTTTGGTTTTGATTGGCAATGTGGTTCTCCTAAAATATCAGATAGAGATATGTCTTTTAATTCCTTAGAAGAATATGAGAGTAACTTTTTTTATAAGGAAGAAAAGTGAAAATATTAGTAACTGGAGCAACAGGTTTTATAGGACAAAACTTAGTAACACTTTTATTAAAAAAAGATATAGAGATATTTTGTTTAGTTAGAGAAAATAGTGATTGTTCTACAATACATAAAAAAGCAAAAATAATTACATATGATAAAGAAATAGATAGACTACTAGAAGTTTTTGAAAAAGAGAAGTTTGATGGGGTAATACATTTAGCTTCACTTTTTTTATCAGAACACAAAACAAATGATATAGCAAATTTAATTAGTTCAAATATTGAGTTTGGAACAATGGTTTTGGAAGCTTGCAAAAAAAGTGAAGTAAAGTGGTTTATTAACACTGGTACTTTTTGGCAAAACTATGAAAATAAAGATTATAATCCTGTTAATCTTTATGCAGCAACAAAAGAAGCTTTTGAAAATATTGCAAAATATTATACTCAAACTTCAAATCTAATTTTCACTACAATAAAACTAAATGATACTTTTGGCCCAAATGATACAAGAAATAAAGTTTTTAATTTATGGGCAAAAATAGCAATGTCAGGGGAAACACTGGAAATGTCAGCAGGTGAACAAATAATTGATATTTCATATATTGAAGATGTAGTTTTGGCATATGAGATTTTAATTTCTCATTTAAGCTCAAAAGAGGCATTAAGCTTTAAAGATAAAGTTTTTGCTGTTAAGTCTCAAACAAGAGCTAGTTTAAAAGAGTTATCAAAAATATTTGAAAAAGCTACAAATAGTAAACTTAATATTATTTGGGGTGGTAGAGAATATAGACAAAGAGAAGTTATGCAACCTTGGGAAAATGGAGAACTTATTCCATCTTGGAGTCCTAAATATACCTTAGAAGAAGCAATTAAAAAAACTATTGGAGAATTATAAAATGACAAGAGAAGAAGAATTAAAACAAGAGATATTAAATAAAACAAAAGAGTACTATGAGTTAGTACATAAACCAAGTTTAAATCAAGAATTTGTTGAGGGTAAAAGTAGAGTAAATTATGCAGGTAGAGTTTTTGATGAAACAGAGTTACAATATTTAGTAGATAGTTCTTTGGACTTTTGGTTAACTTATGGAGATTATTCTAAAAAGTTTGAAAAACAACTTGCAAAATATCTTAATGTAAGATGGACTTTTTTAGTAAACTCAGGAAGTAGTGCAAATCTTTTAGCTTTTTATGCTTTAACATCTCCACTATTGAAAGAGAGACAAGTAAGAAGAGGTGATGAGGTTATTACTGTTGCAGCTGGTTTCCCGACAACAATTGCTCCAATAGTACAATATGGAGCAGTTCCTGTATTTGTAGATATGGAATTAACTCATGCAAATATTGATGTTACTGAATTAGAAAAAGCTTTAAGTCCCAAAACAAAAGCAATTATGATTGCACATACTTTAGGAAATCCATTTAATTTAAAAGCAGTAAAAGAGTTTGCCACTAAACATAATTTATGGTTAATTGAAGATAACTGTGATGCTTTAGGTTCTTTATATGAAGGTAGACCTACTGGAACTTGGGGAGATATTGGAACTTCAAGTTTTTATCCTCCTCATCATATGACAATGGGAGAAGGAGGTGCAACATATACAGATAATCCTCTTCTTAAAAAAATCATGCTTTCTCTTAGAGATTGGGGTAGAGATTGTTGGTGTGAAAGTGGAGTAGACAATACATGTAATAGAAGATTTACTCAACAGTTTGGTTCTTTACCTGTTGGATATGACCATAAGTATGTATATTCTCACTTTGGTTTTAATTTAAAAGTATCTGATATGCAAGCAGCTGTAGGATGTGCACAATTAGAAAAATTCCCTTCATTTGTTGAAAAAAGAAAAGAAAATTATAAAAAACTTTATGATGGATTAAAAGATGTTAAAGAGATTCAATTAGTAGAAGCTCAGCCAAATAGTGATCCTAGTTGGTTTGGTTTTATGATGACTTTAACAGAAGAAGCAAACTTTACTAGAAATAATATAGTAGAGTATTTAGAAAATAGTAATATTCAAACAAGAAATTTATTTGCAGGTAATATTTTAAGACATCCTATTTTTGATCATTTAGAAGAAGATGTAGATTATAGAGTTATTGGTGATTTACCTAATACAGAAAAGATAATGAATGATAGTTTTTGGATAGGAGTATATCCAGGAATGAGTGATGAAAAATTAGAATATATGATTAAAAAGATAAAAGAGGCTACTATTAAATGTTAGAAAAAAAACGTGTTTATATCATAGGAAACTTAAGAGGTTCTACAAGAGCAAGATTATTACTTGATTTTGTTTCGGGTTCTAACAAATATAGCTTTTCCTATGATGATACACATTTTTTTAAGGTAAATAGTAAAAATTTATTAAAAAAAGCATTTTTACTTTTACCTAATTTTTTAAACTCATTAAGTAGTTTTTCTAAATTTCTTATCTCTGATATTATTTTTATATTACCAATGGGAAAAATCAGTTTTTTAAAATTAAAACTTGCAAAATTAATGAATAAAAAAGTTGTTACTGAGTTTTACATTTCTAAATATGATACTTATGTTAATGATAAAAAAAGAGTTGATAAGAATAGTAAAAATGCATTAGCTCTTAAAAAGTTTGACCAAAATATTATTGATTTAAGTAGTGATTTAATTTTTTTAAATAACTCAGAAAAAGAGTATTATTTAGATGTAGTACAACGAAGTAATACAACAACTAAAATACATTTAATTCCTCTTGCTACAGAATCAAAAATGATAGCACAATTAAATTATGCAAATTTAAAAACAAAAAAATTAATTTTATGTTGGTGGGGAAGTTATATCCCTCTTCATGGTTTAGATAAAATTATTGAATCTGCAAAGTATTTAAAACAAAGTGATATTTCTTTTGAGTATCATCTTTTTGGAACAGCTGATAAGAAAGCAGTTTCTTATCAAAAAATGATTGATGAGTTAGAATTAAATGATGTTGTAAAAATTGATAATACAAAAACTTTTGCAGATAAATCTTTAGATAAGTTTTTGATTGAAAATTGTGATATTGCCTTTGGTAATTTTGGAGATAGTGAAAAAGCAAAAGTAGTAATGGTAAATAAAGCTGTTGAAGCAGTTTCTATGAAAATACCTGTTCTTTCACAAAAAACAAAAGCCTTAGGCGAATATTTTGAAAATGAAGAAACTATGTTTTTTTGTGAGCCTAGTCCAGAAGAAATGGCAAAAACTATTTTTAAAATTTCTAATAATCTAGAGTTAATTAAAAGTGTTTCAAAAAAAGGGTTTAGTTTATATCAGAAAAGATTTTCGAAAGAGGCTTATATTGAGGATATTCAAAAGATTTTAGAATCTTAATACTAATAGAGTATTTACTCTATTAGTGTTTTTGTTTGATTGTTATTTTCATCAAAAGATATTTTTAAAATTCCTGATAATCCTGAGATATCTGAATCACATACAAAGTAATCTTCTCTTACATTAAAATAATCATACTTTTCTTCATATCCTAAAAGATTACTAACTACATTCCCCATTTGATAATGTGAAATAAATTCAAAATCAGAGAATTTATCTTTTAATACTTTTGCATTATTAATTCCATAAACAAAGAATGGTACTTGATATACAGCATCATAATTTAATCTTCCATGCCCTTGTCTATTTGGATCTCCAACATTTGAAGCATGGTCAGAAGTAAAAATAAAATAAGTTGGTCTATTCGTTTTTTCTTTTACTTTTTTTACTAATTGAGAGATAATATAATCTGTATAGTGAATTGAGTTTGCATAATCAATTGTATTTTGAATAATTGTTTTATCTTCTATGTTTTCTTTTGTAAAGATTTCAAACTCTTTTGGAAAAGTATCTATAAAAGGAGTATGAGAAGCTCTTTGTTGTAGAGCAACAAAACTAGGTTTTGAAAAATCAACTTGCTCAATTTTATCAAGTAAAAATGTATCTAAAGCTGGCTTGTCAATATCTTTTGTAACACTTGTTCCATCAACATAATCGTCAATCCATTTTGTACAAATATAGCTTTTTAGTTGAGCTAATTGATCTTGTGCTTGTGAACTATAAAAGTGTGTTTGAAAACCATTGTTTTTCGCCATTTTAAATAGGCAAGTATTTGTTGAAATAATTTGAGGAACACCATCTGGTCTTTTAATAATATTGAAAAAAGATGGTACAGCAACATCTGTTACAACACCTGATGCAATACCTTTTTTATATACAAAATTTCCATCATTTTTTATTGAATCTAAAAATGGAGTAGTTTTTATTTTATAATCATATAAAGACATAAAATTTCTATTTAAAGACTCACCCATAATCATAATAATATTAACATCTGGATTTTTAGTAAGTAGATTTGGAGTAGGGATTACAGGTTGTTCTAGACCACTATTACCCATAGCCTTTTTAGGTAGAATATTTCCAAATAAATAACCTAAGTTTACAACTGTGTTTTTAAGAGGGTAGTATTCAACATTTGGTCTATGACCTTTTTTTGAATCTTTTACATAAACTCTTACTGGAACAAAAATTATAAAAGCAATTATAACAAAAGATAAAAATGGAATTTTAAGTCTTTTTTCTTCAGAATTTCTTAGTAAATAATATATACTAATTAATAAAATTAAAATCATTATTGTAGGAATTATTCCTATTTCAGCAACTGTTCTAAAAGTATCATATGTTTCTTGGAATTTAGTAAAGAATAGTAAATACTCTAGTGGGAAAATCCATGTTCCAAAATATGCAAAGTGTAAAATCTGGAACCAAACAAAAGCAGCAATTATAATATATGTAATAAGAATAGCTCTAGTTTTTACTATTGAAACAATAAGAAGATTTATTGCAAACTGTTCTACAATACTTTTGGGTGTAAGATTAAAAGATAAAATATCATTGTATATTCTGTAAATTTGTTCAACCGCTATAAATAAGGCTGTAATTATAAGTGCTATAAAAACATTATATAGTAGTTTTGATATAAAGTTATTCATTAAAGTCCTTCTAAAAATATGGGCTTGAATAATACTTAAAAAAATATTAAATTATAATAAGTAATTATTTAATAAAATCAAATGAGTTTTTTGATAAAATATTATTACTTATAACACTTAAGGAAAAAGTTGAACTTCAAATTTGAACTAAATGAACAATATAAAAATACAAAAGATTTTTTGCTAAATATAAAAAAATATTTCCAAGAAAACTCAAATACTATTCATAAAGCAAGAAATGAATTAAAAGTAATTAATTATAAAGATGTGCAAACAGTTGTAAAAGCTTTTAGAATACCAAATAAAGTAAATCAAATTGTTTACGCATATTTTAGAGATTCAAAGGCAAAAAAATCATATAAAAATGCAGTGAAATTAAGAAGCTTAGGTTTAAATACACCAGAACCAATAGGATATATAGAATTTTATAGAAACTTTTTATTTAAAGAGAGTTTTTTCATAGCAAAAAAATATGAGTATGATTTTACAATTAGAGAACCTCTTAGAAATAAGAGTCTAGCAAATAGAGAAGAGATTATAAAGAGGTTTGTAGAGTTTACTTTTAATCTACATAAAAACAATGTTTATCACAAAGATTTTTCAGCAGGTAATACTTTAGTTTCAATCAAAGATGAAACTTACGAGTTTTCTGTAGTAGACATAAATAGAATGGAATTTAAAACTATTGATTTAGAGACTGGACTTGATAATTTTGCAAAGCTTTGGTTAGATGAAGATGATATTATCTTAATTGCAACTACTTATTCACAGCTTGCGAATGTTGAAAAAGATACTGCAATAGATATTTTAAAAAAGTGTGATAAAAAACTTAAAGACTTTGTAGAGTTTAAAAGAAAAATAAGAGGTAAGAAATAGTGAATCTTCTTATTACTAGACATGATAAAATCGGTGATTTTGTAGTAACACTGCCTCTTTTTAAAGCAATAAAAGAACAGTATCCAAATACAAAGTTAACAGCACTTGTAAGTAAAATAAACTTTGACCTTGCAAAAGAGATTGACTTTATTGATGATGTGATTTTATTTGATAAAAATAATTTAAATAAAACCTTAGTAGAAATCAAAGAGAAGAAATTTGATGTAAGTATTAGTGCTTATATAGATACGGTATTGGGAAAACTTCTTTTTAAAAGTGGCATAAAAATAAGAGTTGCACCAGCTACAAAGATTGCTCAAATCTTCTTTACTAAAAGAATAAAACAAAGAAGAAGTCAAGTTGAAAAAACAGAATGGCAATATAATTTAGATTTGGCAAAAGCCATTTTCCCTAATATTGACTTATCATTTTCAAGACCATTAATTAGAACTCATTCTTCATTTCAAGCCACAAAAAAAAGAGTGATTCTTCATCCTGGTTTTGGTGGTAGTAGTGATGGAAATTTATCTTTAGATGATTATATTAAACTTGCAAGAAAAGCCCTTCAAACTTCATACAAAGTTGTTTTTACTTTTGGACCAGATGATAAATCTTCTAAAGAGTATATTTCTTCAAGGTTAAGTCCTCAAGAAAAACAAAAAATAGAACTTTTTGATTCAAGGATACCTTTGTATGAGTTTACTAAATATATAGCCTCATCCTATCTTTTTATTAGTACTTCAACGGGACCTATGCATTTAGCAGGGGCAACAAATACAAAAACAATCTCTTTTTTTGGAGACTCTTTATTTGCTAGTTCAAAAAGATGGGCAACGATAAGTGAAGAACAAAATCAAAATAACTTTATGCTTTCAAGTGACTATTCAAAAGAAAAGTATAAAGAAATAGAAAATTGTTTAATGGAATTATTAAGTGAATAAAGAGAATATATTTTTAGATGATAGTCTATTTTTAAAATTGACTAGAAAAGCTGAGAAGAAAAATTTAGAGTTTAGTTCAGAAAATAATAGAATTAATATTAAAAGTAAAGATTTAGATAGCTTCTTTAAAATTTTATTTAGATTTTGTTCTAGAAATAAATTTTGCTTTTCTATATTTAAAAATGAATTTGATTTTTTTACTATTGAAATATACAATACAAAAGAGATAGAGTCTTTTTTTATTAAGGTTCAATACTCTTACGATATTTCAAAAGAGAAAATAAAATTTAAAAAAGAGTTTAATAAGTATAAAAAAAGAAGAATTTATCCAATTGTTGGTCCTGATGGTGTAGGTAAAACAACTTTATTAACTTCTGCTATTGATATAAAGCAAAAAAACATTTTATATAAAAGATTTAAGAAAATCGTAAGACGTTCTATAATTTATAATTTAATGTATCCCATCAATAGATTTTTTTTAAAGAGAAAACTGGGTAAAAAACCTGAAAAAGACCAGCATGATGATGTACACTATTTCTTGATTTTATTAGCAGGTATATTTTATTACCCTTATTTAGTGTTTAACTCAAAGTTTAAAAACAAGATAGTTTTTGTAGATAGGTTTTTCAATGACTATTTACTAGAAAACATCTCTTTTTTAGATAAAAAAACAATTTTACGAAAAAACTGGAATAAACTTTTATCTATGATTCCTACTGTTTTTTGGACAATTCATTTAGATGCAAAACCCAAAACTATATTAAGCAGAAAAGATGAGTTGAAAAAAAGAGATGTTAAAAAATATAAAAAGTACAACTTTAAAATATATCTTGCAAAACCATCTTTTGTTTATACATATATTAATACAGATTTAGAATTAGATGATTGTAAATTTTTTTTAGAACATACATATAATAAAGTATTGGAGAAGTAGGTGATTACTCTAAATAAAAATTTACTTATTGCGAAAGGTGGAGAAAGAGATTGTTATCTTCATCCAGATGACAGTACTAAAGTTATTAAAACTCTTCACAAAAAAGATGAGCACAATAATCAAAATGAATTAGAATATTCATATATGAAATATATAAAAAAAAGAAAAAATATAGACTTATCACAGGTGACAGATTGTTATGGTTATGTAAATACGAACTTAGGCAAGGGACTTGTTTTTGATAGAGTTTTAGATTTTGATGGAACACCTAGTAAAAGTTTTAGATACTACTTAGCAAATAAAATAATCCCTTTAGATGAGCAAGAAAAGCTGATTAATGAATTAAAAAACTATTTAGAAAAAAACCTAATCTTATTTGTAGATACAAGTCTAACTAATATATTTTGTCCTAAAGTTTCAGACAATAGTTACAAACTAATAATAGTAGATGGCTTAGGTGCTAAAAGAACAGGTATAAAATTTACACTTTATAAGGCTTCAAAGACATATACTAAGTATAAGATAAAAAGACAGTGGGATAAGTTTATGAAAATGTATGAAAAGGACGTGAAAAGAGCGAAATTAGGCAAACGTCCTTTTACAAGGCTTTAATATGAATAAAGCACCTTTTTTCTGGGATAAATATTCCGACCAACCAAGTGTAATAAAAGATAAGACTTACAAAAAAAACATGAGAAAAAAGTATATATTGGATTATATCAAAATGCTTTTTTCTTCACTTTTGATTTTGCCTCTTGCAATTTTAGTAATGAAGCTATTTCGAGGTATAGAACAACTTTCAAATAAAGACTTTATAGGTCTTGGAGTAAATTTAGATAAAGATGATGGAAATAATATACAACAAGAACTTATAGAAGAACTTGGTGTTAAAAATCTTATCATTAGAATACCTCTTTGGGATATGCAAAATATTGATTCTTATGTAGAGTTTGCAAAAAGCTTTAATCAAAACTCACCTAAAAATATTTTACTAAATATTATGCAAGATAGAGCACATATTGAAGATAAAGAACTTCTAAAAAAAGATTTAGAACTTATATTTTCAAAGTTTAATTCTTTTGTAAATGAGTGTCAAATAGGTACTACTATAAACAGAGCAAAATGGGGATTCTTTGCTGTAAAAGAGTATTTAGAAGTTTTTAAAGTAGCCCAAAAGATAAGAAATGAAAAATTTAAAGACTTAAAGTTAATAGGACCTAGTACTATAGATTTTGAGTACTATTACAATGTTAGGGCTATGTTTAACTTATATAATATAAAGTATGATAAAGTAAGTTCTCTTTTATATGTAGATAGACGTGGAGCTCCTTCAAATACACAGTATGGTTTTTTTGATACAAAAAATAAGATTGACTTACTATATTCTTTGTGTAAACTTTCACCTAAAACAAATGATGAGGTATATATTACAGAAGTAAATTGGCCTCTTTCAAATACTGCTCCTTATGCCCCAACAAGTGAACATGAGTGTGTTTCTAATGAAGATTATTCCAAATATATGGTTGAGTATTTAGAAACAGTAAAAAGAAGTAAAAAAATACAAAAGGTTTACTGGCATCAACTTATCGCACCTGGATATGGTTTAGTTGATAATAGAGATGGTAAAATAGTTAAATTACCACAATTTTATGTGTTGAAAGAGTTTTTAAATGAAAAATAAAATGAAGATTGAAAAAATATTTATAGAGATACCAACTTGGCTTGGAGATGCAATTATGACAACTCCTGCTATACAAAACTTGATAAAAACATATCCAGATGCAAAGATAGTTCTTCTTGGTTCTTTTGTGTCAACTCAAGCATTAGGAAACTTTAAAAATATAGAAAAAGTAATAGTTGATAATACCAAAAAAGAAGGAAATAGATATCTAAATCTTTATAAGTTAGCTAAACAAATAGGAAAAGTTGATTTAGCTCTTTCTTTTAGAAGAAGCTTTTCTTCTAAGTTTATGATGTTTTTTATAAATGCAAAAAAGAAGTTTAATTATAAAAGATTAGAGAAAGAGCAGATTCATCAAGTATTAAGATACAATGATTTTGTAAATCATGTTTCAAACTTAGATAATAAAGCAGGAGATTTAAAACTATATTTTTCTGCTTATAAATATCCTAACCTAACTCTTGGAATAAATCCTGGAGCTACATATGGGAGTGCAAAGAGATGGTATCCAGAAGAGTTTGCAAAAGTAGCAATAGATATGTCAAAAACTCATGATATAATTATTTTTGGAGGACCTTCTGAGACTGATATTGCAAAAGATATTGAAAAAGAGCTTTTATCAAAAGGAATTAAAAACTATCAAAACCTTGCAGGAAAAACTACAATACCAGAACTTATAGAAAAAATAGCAGGTTTAGATGTTTTTATTACAAATGATTCTGGACCTATGCATGTAGCAGCTGCGTATAAAGTTAAAACAGCAGCTATCTTTGGGCCAACAAGATTTAAAGAAACAAACCAATGGAATAATCCAAATGAAAATATAATAACAAAAAACTTAGAGTGTGCACCTTGTATGAAAAGGGCCTGTCCTCTTAAACATCAGAACTGTATGAAGCTAATAACTGCACAAGATGTTTTAAAAGTTTTGTAGTAATTTAAAAGTAATATTATTTTAATAGGGTATAATAGAGTTTATTATTACATTTTAGGAGATTTATGCAGCAAAATAGAGAATATATTTCAGAAGATGAAATTGATTTAAGAAAATTATTTAAAACATTGTGGTCATATAAAAAGATTATTATTCTTTTTACAAGTTTAGTTGTAATGCTTTCAGTTGCTTATGTAATGACTTTAAATCCTAAACCTATATATAAAGGTTCCCTTTTAGTTGAAATAGGGGAATATAAAACTACTGAAAATACATTTATAAATGTAGATAATACAAATAATTTAAAGGTTATATTAGAAGATAAATTTAATGTAAATATCTCTACTCCTAAAAGAACAAACTCTTTACTTGAAATAATAGTAAGTAACACAAATAAGAGTAAAATAGAAGAAGTTATAAATCAAACTTACAACTTTGTAATAGAAAGACATACAGAAAAGTTAAAAACATATGAAAAATACATTCCTACTAAAAAAGTAAGTGAAATTAATATATCTGATGAACCTATAAATAAATCAAAGAAAAAACTTATAGTTACAGTTGCTTTTGTGACAGGGTTTATTCTTTCTATTTTCTTAGTTTTTTTTATAGAGTTTATAAAAAGTATAAAAAAGGAAGACAACGTTTGATTTACGATTTTTGGAAAAACTATCAAGATATTTTATCTTATGATCAAGCATTAGCATTTGATTATAGGCTTGATAATATTGTATTAAAGCTTAATGAATTTTTTCAAAGACTTTTGGTGGAGCCAATTGTGAAAGAAGAGATTACTTTGTATTTAGCTGGGTCATGTATAAAATCAGATATCTTTAGAGATTTAGATATGTTTTTCCCTATATCAGAAGATAGAGAGCTTATGAATAATGCTTTAAATAAAGACTATTTTGAGTATGAAAATAACTCGTATACATATAGATATAAAAATGACATTTATCAACTGGTTTTTAGAGAAAAATTTAAAAATTCTACCTTACAAGAACTTGTTGAAGGTTTTGATTTTGATTCAACAAAAGTTGCTTTTGAGTGTACTTATAATACAAGAAAAAGACTTCTTACTGTAGTCTCTTGTGAAATGAGACAAGAGTTTATAACCTATATAAATACGAGAGTAAATAATCTTTCTAAAGTTAGTGTGAATCCTTTTGTATCTTTACAACGATCTATTCATTTTTTAAAGCGTGGGGATGATGTACCATATGCAACTTTTTTAGATATCTGTGAAAAGATAGCAGAGCTAAAAATAAAAGAAAATGAAAATATAGAAAAACATTTTGATAGACTTCAAGGAAATCCAAATAAGTTAGAAAATATTAAAGATGCTATATCAAACTTTATTGAACACAAGATAGAAGAGATTGAGGAAAAGAAGTGAAGTATCAAAAAAGCTTTTATCAAATAAAATCAAATGAAGAAATTTTTGAAAAGATTAAAAAAGAGAAAGAGACAATAGGTTATTACAATCTTCCTTTCCAAGATACAAAAGAAATTAAAAGTTTTGCAAAAAATGTAAAACAAAAACATATTGTAGTAGTTGGTATTGGAGGAAGTTCTTTAGGTACTTTTGCTATTCATCATTTTTTAATAGATAAAGAAAATGATAAAAAACTTCACTTTTTAGAGTCAACTGACCCAATTGATTTACAAAGAAGAATAAAAAAGATTGATTTAGAAGATGCATTATTTATAGTTATTTCAAAATCTGGAACAACAATTGAAACAATATCTATTTTAAAATACTTATCTTCTAAGGTAGAGTTAAATAATATTAACACAGTATGTATAACTGAAACAGATAGTAAGCTAAGTACTTTTGCAAAATCAAAAGATATAAAAATATTTGATATCCCCAAGAATGTAGGTGGAAGATTTTCTGTTTTTTCAAATGTTGGCTTACTTCCACTTGCTATTATGGGTTTAGATATAGATAAGTTACTAAAAGGTTGTCAAGATATTTATAATAGTTTTTTTGAAAAAGAAGATTACTATTCAATTATTATGGAAAAAGCAAGATTTATAGTTGAAAATAAAAATAGATTTAATATAAATGTAGTTTTCTCTTATTCATCTTTACTAGATGGTTTTAATGAATGGTATGTACAACTTTGGGGTGAAAGTCTAGGAAAAATAAATATAAATGGTACAAAACAAGCTCTAACTCCAGTAGGCCTTTTGGGACCCGTTGATCAACACTCTTTTTTACAACTAATTATGGAAGGTAAAAGAGATAAAACAGTAACTTTTATTAAGATTGAAGATTTCAATGATGATTTAACTATTCCAAATGTTTCCTTAGAAGGATTGGAAGAACTTGATTATTTAAATGAGGTAAAGTTTAAAGACTTAATAAACAAACAAGCAGATTCAACTATTCAAGCAATTGAAGATTTAAAAGATGTACCATATGATGTAATTACAATTCAATCACAAGATGAATACAATATAGGAAAACTTATGTTTACTTATGAATTATTAACTTCTATAGTAGGAAGTTTTGTTCAAATAAACACTTATGATCAACCAGGTGTAGAAGCTGGAAAAATTATATTAAAGAATAGCTTGAAAAGAAAATAATATAACAAACTTGTAAGAAGAAAATAGCTAAAATTACAAATTGAAATTAAAATAAAATATAGATAATATCAAGGATAAAATTATTAATGCTTAATAATAAGTCATATAAAATAGCAATAGCAGGCACTGGATATGTAGGTCTATCAAATGGACTACTTCTTGCACAACATAATGAAGTAGTAGCATTAGATATAGTTCCAGAAAAAGTGGAATTATTAAATAATAAAAATTCACCTATTGAAGATAAAGAGATAGAAGAATATTTATTAAAAGATGATTTAAACTTTAAAGCAACTCTTGATAAAAAAGAGGCATATAAAAATGCAAACTATATTATCATAGCTACACCAACAGACTATGACCCTGAAACAAACTATTTTAATACAAAATCAATAGAGTATGTAGTACAAGATGTTCTTGATATAAACCCAAAAGCTACAATGGTAATAAAATCTACTATCCCTGTAGGATATACAAAATCATTAAGAGAAAAGTTTAGTACAAATAATATTATTTTTTCACCAGAATTTTTAAGAGAAGGAAAAGCATTATTTGATAATCTTTATCCTAGTAGAATAATTGTAGGTGAAAAATCAGAACGTGCTACAATCTTTGCAAATCTTTTAGCACAAGGTGCTATAAAAGAAAATATAGATATTCTTTTTACAGACTCAACAGAAGCAGAAGCAGTAAAGCTTTTCTCAAATACATACTTAGCTATGAGAGTAGCATACTTCAATGAACTTGACTCATATGCTCAAACTCATGACTTAGATACAGAAGAAATCATCAAAGGTGTAGGCTTAGATCCAAGAATTGGAACTCACTATAACAATCCTTCTTTTGGATATGGTGGTTACTGCTTACCAAAAGATACAAAACAACTAAGAGCTAACTATGAAGATGTACCGTCTAACTTGATAGGAGCTATAGTGGAATCAAACACTACTAGAAAAGATTTTATAGCTGATAGTATTATTAAAAAACTTCATATAACACCACAAAATACTACAAATATAGATACAAATAAAAAAGTAGGTATTTTTAGACTTGTTATGAAACAAGGAAGTGATAACTTTAGAAGCTCTGCAATAGCAGGAGTAATTAAAAGAATCAAAGCAAAGGGAATAGAGGTAGTAATCTATGAACCAAACTTTAGTGAAGATACATACTTTAATTCAAAAGTTATAAAAGACATAAATGAGTTTAAAAAAGTAAGTGATGTAATCGTTGCAAATAGATTAGAAGATAGCCTAACTGATGTATCAGATAAGATATATACTAGAGATATCTTTAATAGCGATAGTTAAGGGAGTTTTTTTGGAAAAAATATGTGTATTAGGACTTGGTTATGTTGGTTTACCTCTAGCTCATGCATTTTCAAGTAAATATCAAGTTATAGGTTTTGATATAAATAAACAAAGAGTAGAAGAATTAAATAATAATTATGATAGAACAGAAGAATTAAGTACTATCCAGCTAAAAGAGGCTTTTACTAATGGTATTAAATTTACAGAAAATTTAGATGAAATCAAGAATTGTAATATTTATATTATAACTGTACCAACTCCTATTGATAAATATAATAAACCTGATCTTTCTCCACTTATAAAATCTTCACAAACTATAGGAACTATACTTAAAAAAAATGATATTGTTATTTATGAGTCTACTGTATATCCTGGTGTTACAGAAGAGGTTTGTGTTCCAGAACTTGAAAAAGAGTCAGGTATGAAATTTAATAAAGATTTTTTCTGCGGTTATAGTCCTGAAAGAATAAATCCTGGAGACAAAGAACATACAGTTACAAAAATACTTAAAGTAACAGCAGGTTCTACACCTGAAATAGCAGATAAAGTAGATAACCTTTATTCTTCTATTATTACTGCTGGTACATATAAATGCAGTTCTATAAAAGTAGCGGAAGCCTCAAAAGTTATTGAAAATACTCAAAGGGATGTTAATATAGCTTTAGTAAATGAATTATCGCTTATTTTTAATACAATGAATATAAATACAAATGAAGTCATTGAAGCTGCAGCTACAAAGTGGAATTTTATTAAATTAAAACCTGGTCTTGTTGGCGGACATTGTATAGGAGTTGATCCTTATTATCTAACATATAAAGCAGAAGAGTTAGGATATAAACCAAACCTTATTTTAGGTGCAAGACAAATAAACAATGGGATGTCTAAATATGTAGCAGAACGAACAATAAAGCTTATGATACAAAAAGGTTTACCAATAAAAGATTCAAAAGTACTTATTCTAGGAATTACTTTTAAAGAAAATTGTCCTGATGTAAGAAATACAAAGGTTATTGATATCATATTAGAGATGAGAGAATATGGCTGTAGTATAGATGTTCACGATCCTTGGGCAGATAAAGAAGAAGTGAATCTAGAGTATAATATTGATATAGAAGAGAATTATAATATAGATGATTATAAGGCAGTGATATTAGCTGTAGGACATGATGAGTATAAAAATTTAAAAATATCAAATGAAAATAAAGTGATATTTGATATTAAATCAATACTACCTAATGCAGATGGAAGACTATAATGAAAATTCTTGTGACAGGTACTGCTGGTTTTATAGGCTTTCATTTAGCAAAAAAACTTCTTGAAAGAGGAGATGAAGTAGTAGGACTTGATAATATAAATGACTACTATGACGTTAATCTAAAATATGCAAGATTGAATGAGCTTGGAATTTCACAAAATGAAATCACATCAAATAAATTGATAAAAAGTGATAAATATTCTACTCATAAGTTTATAAAAATGGATTTATCTAATACAAATGATATAAATGCACTTTTTGAAAAAGAGAAGTTTGATGCAGTATGTAACCTAGCAGCACAAGCAGGAGTAAGATACTCTTTAGAAAATCCTCATGCATATATTGATAGTAATATTAAAGGTTTTATGAATATCCTTGAAGCTTGTAGAAACTATGATGTTAAAAACTTATCTTATGCAAGTAGTAGTTCTGTGTATGGGTTAAATAAGTCTCAGCCATTTAAAACTACAGATAAAACAGATACCCCAATAAGTCTTTATGCCGCAACAAAAAAGTCAAATGAACTTATGGCACATACTTATTCTCATCTTTATGATATTAAAGCTACTGGACTACGATTTTTTACAGTTTATGGTCCATGGGGAAGACCAGATATGGCACCAATGCTTTTTGCTGATGCAATTACAAATGATAGACCAATTAACGTATTTAATCATGGAAATATGAGTAGAGACTTTACTTATGTAGATGATATAGTAGATGGGATTATAAAAGTAATTGATAATCCAACTAATTATAATGTATATAATATAGGAAATAATGCCCCTGTGTCATTAATGGAGTTTATAGAGACTCTTGAAAATTCAATAGGTAAAGAGGCTACAAAAAACTTCATGCCTATTCAAGATGGTGATGTAGAAAGTACATATGCAGATGTGAGTGGTTTAATTAATGACTTTGATTATAAGCCAGATACAAAACTAAGTGATGGTATTGAAAAGTTTGTAACTTGGTATTTAGAGTTTTTTTGGTATGAAAAAGATGGGAGTAAAATAAAAAATGATTAAAAGAATATTATTAGTATTTGGTACAAGACCTGAAGCTATCAAAATGGCTCCACTTGTAAAAGCACTTGAACAAGATAAAAATATTGATTCAAAAGTATGTGTTACAGCACAGCATAGAGAAATGCTTGATCAAGTATTAGAACTTTTTGATATAAAACCTGATTATGATTTAAATCTTATGAAGCCAGGTCAAGGTTTGTATGACATTACTTCAAGTGTACTTTTGGGGATGAAAGGTGTGTTATATGAATTTAAACCTGATGTTGTTTTGGTTCATGGTGATACTACAACTACAAGTTCGGCTTCACTTGCAGCTTTTTATCAGCAAATAAAAATAGGACATGTGGAAGCAGGACTTAGAACAGGTGATATTTATAGCCCTTGGCCAGAAGAAGCGAATAGGCAAATAACAGGAGTATTGTCAAATTACCACTTTGCTCCGACAACTACAAGTCAAAATAATCTTTTAAAAGAAAATAAAGACCCTAAAAATATAATAGTAACTGGAAATACAGTTATCGATGCACTCTTTTTAGCACTTGAGAAAATAAAAAATAATAATGAACTAGAAAATAAAATTTTACAATCACTAATCAAAAATAACTATTCTCTGAAAGGTGATAGAAGGATCATACTTGTAACTGGTCATAGAAGAGAAAATCATGGTCAGGGCTTTATAAATATTTGTGAAGCTTTAAAAATAATCGCCATCAATAATCCAGACATAGATATAGTGTACCCTGTACATCTAAATCCAAATGTTCAAAAACCAGTAAAAGATATACTTTCAAATACATCAAATGTGTACCTAATAGAACCACTCCAATATGAACAGTTTATTTATATGATCAACAATTCTTACTTTATAATCACAGATAGTGGTGGTGTGCAAGAAGAAGCACCATCTTTAGGTAAACCAGTTCTTGTAATGAGAGATACAACAGAAAGACCAGAAGCAGTGGAAGCAGGAACAGTAAAACTTGTAGGTACAAATAAAGAAACTATCATCAATGAAGCTCAAAGACTATTACATGATAGAAATGAATATAGTAATATGAGTAAAGCACATAATCCATATGGAGATGGAAAAGCTTGTCAAAGAATATTAGAATTTTTAAAAGAGGTTAAATAGTATGAATCAAAGAAAAAAAATATGTGTATTAGGATTAGGCTATATAGGTTTACCTACAGCGGCACTTCTGGCAAATAGAGGCTATGAAGTACATGGTGTAGATGTAGTAGAAAGTACTGTAAATACTATAAATAGAGGTGAAATTCATATTGTAGAACCTGAACTTGATACTTTTGTAAAGAGTGCTGTAAACTGTGGTAATCTTAAAGCTAGTTTGACTCCTGATGTGGCTGATGTATTTATCATTGCAGTTCCTACTCCTTTTCATGAGGGATATGTACCTAATACTGATTATATTGTAAGTGCAACAAAAGCAATAGCAGCATATGTAAAAGATAATGATATTGTAATACTTGAATCAACTTCACCAGTAGGAACTACAGAACTAGTAGAAAAGACTCTAAAAGATGAAAATATTGATACGAGTAAGCTTTATATTTCACATTGTCCCGAAAGAGTTCTTCCTGGTCATATTATGAGAGAACTTATTGAAAATGACAGAATAGTAGGAGGACTTACAAAAGAATCTACTATAAAAACAGTAGAGTTTTATAAAACTTTTGTGAGTGGAGAAGTTTTAAGTACAGATGCAAGAACAGCAGAGATGGCAAAATTAACTGAAAACTCTTTTAGAGATACAAATATAGCCTTTGCAAATGAACTAAGTATGCTATGTGATAAATTTGATATAAATGTATGGGAACTAATTAGTTTAGCAAATAGACACCCAAGAGTGAATATACTTCAACCAGGTGCTGGAGTTGGAGGGCACTGTATAGCAGTTGACCCTTGGTTTATAGTCCATGCAGGCGGTGAAACTGCAAAGATGATAAAAACTGCTAGAGAAGTAAACACATACAAAACAGAATGGGCAATAGAAAAGATAAAAAATTCAGCATTATCTTATGAATCTAAACATGGCAAAAAAGCAAAAGTCGCTTGTATGGGACTTGCATTTAAACCTGATATAGATGACCTAAGAGAATCACCCGCACTATATATAGCTAGAAGATTAAAAGCGGATGGATTAGATATATTGGCAGTAGAACCAAATATAAAAACTTATGATGAATTTGAAATAGTTGATTATAAAGAAGCATTAGAGCAAGCTAATATAGTGACATTTTTAGTGGCACATAAAGAGTTTAAAAAACTTGATATAGAAACAGATTTAGATTTTTGTGGGGTGTTAAATAAATGATTCAAGCAATTATTAAAAAAGGTAAAGTTTTAGGTGAAGAAACACCTGCTCCAAATGTTACTAAAGGTTCTTTACTTATAAAAGTTGTCAATAGTTGTATCTCAGCTGGTACTGAAATGAGTGGTGTTACAAACAGCGGAAAGTCTCTTATTAAAAGAGCGATGGAACAACCAGCACAAGTTGCAAAAGTTATTAATATGGCTAAAACTGTAGGACTACAAAAAACTATTGCAAAAGTTAAGGGAACTCTTGATGCAGGTAATGCTACTGGCTATTCTATAAGTGGTGTAGTTATAGCTATAGGGGATGGAGTTGAAGGTTTTGAAGTTGGAGATAGAGTAACTGCAGCAGGAGCAGGAATAGCTAATCATGCAGAATATGTAGATGTACCACAAAATTTAGTTATGAAAATGCCTCAAACTTTAGATTTTAAAGAAGCTTCTACAGTTACACTTGGTGGAATAGCTATGCAAGGTGTACGAAGAGCCGATATGAAATTTGGTGAATTTTGTGTTGTTACTGGAGCTGGAATACTTGGACTTTTGGCTGTTCAAATGCTTAAACTTAGTGGTGTAAGAGTTGCTGCTATTGACTTAGATGAATCAAGGCTAGGAGTAGCAAAAGAACTTGGAGCAGAGATTGTTATAAATCCGACAAAAGAAGATCCAATAAAAACAGTTGAAAGTTGGAGTGGTGGTTATGGAGCAGATTGTGTCCTTTTTACTGCCGCTACTAGTTCATCGGCTCCATTGTCTCAAAGTTTTCAAATGTGTAAGAAAAAAGGGAAAGTTGTACTTGTTGGTGTTGTCGGTATGGAGATAAATAGAGCTGATATTTATCAAAAAGAACTTGATTTTATGATTTCAACATCTTATGGACCAGGAAGATATGATAAATCTTATGAAGAAAAAGGAATTGATTATCCATATGCTTATGTAAGATGGACAGAAAACAGAAATATGACTGAATATCTTAGATTGGTTGGTACAGGTGATATAAAGCTGGATAAACTTATAAACGGTGTTTATCCTATAGAAGCGGTAACACAAGCATATGAATCTTTACAAGCAGACAATAAACCTCTTATGGTATTACTTGATTATGGACAAGTTGAACTAGGTAAAATAAATGAATACCTAAATCAAGATAAAAAAGTAATACTCCATACAAATGCTAATAAAAACAGATCTATAATAAATGTAGCACTCGTTGGTTCTGGTGGCTTTGCTACAGGTATGCATATGCCAAATATTGAAAAACTATCAAACAAATATAAACTTCATGCAGTTATGAGCAGAACAGGACACAGTGCTAAATCTGTGGCAAAACAATATGGTGCCACTTATGCAACCACAAATCTTGAAGATGTACTAAATGACAAAGATATAGATTTAGTGATGATAGCTACTAGACATGATAGTCATGCTTCACTTGTCCTTCAAGCCCTTAAAGCAGGTAAGCATGTATTTGTAGAAAAACCACTTGCTACAAATCAGCAAGAATTAGATTTGATAAAAGAGTTTTATGGTAGTGATGTAGAAAATAAGCCAGTACTATTTACGGGATTTAATAGAAGATTTAGCAAATACACTACCGAGATTGTAAAACATACTTCAAAAAGAAATAATCCTCTTTTGATTCAGTATAGAATGAATGCAGGGTTTATACCATTAGATCACTGGGTACATGAAAATGGCGGGAGAATAGTAGGTGAGGGCTGCCACATAGTTGACCTTATGACTTCTATAGTTGGTGAAAAAGTTATTTCTATCTCAAGTGAGAGTTTAACTCCTAAAAACAACAAATTTTCATCAACTGATAATAAATCTATAGTTTTAAAATATGAAGATGGCTCACTTGCAAATATTCAGTACTTTGCAACTGGTTCGAAAGATATCAGTAAAGAGTATATGGAAGTGCATTTTGATAATAAAACTATAGTGATGGATGATTATAAATCATTAAAAGGCTATGGTGTTAAAGTCGCTGAAATCATAACAAATATCAGTGAGAAAGGTCAGTTTGAAGAGCTTGAGGCATTATATGAAACTTTAAGTGGTAAAACTGCTAAATGGCCAATTGAATTATGGGATATGATTCAAACAACGGAAATCACTTTTAATGTTTAAAAGCGAGTTAGTTAGCAATATTTTACATTCGTACAGTTCAAGAATTATACTTATAGTTCTTGGGCTTTTAGGTAATGTTATTATTACTAGAAGTTTAGGTGTAGAAAATTATGGTACATATACACTCTTGTTAACTATTATCGCTATTGCAACACAATTTGGAAATTTTGGTTTACACTCAGCCAATATTTATTATGTGGCACAAAAAAAGATGTTTTTAGGGATGTTGCTTAAAAATTCTATTTGGTTTTCATTTTTTATCAGTTTGATTGTTGGTTTTATTATTTATTTTTTAAATTATCATTATCCTAGTATATTAAATATTGAACCAGACTTGTTGTATTTAGCACTTATATTTATACCTATTTCATTGATGTCTCTCCTTGTAAAGAACTTATTAGTAGGTATAGGAGAGATTAAGTTAGATAATAGATTGACAGTATATATAAGAGTTATAACTATTTTAGCTTTGGTATCTATTGTTACTTTTTATAACTTAGATGTAAAAAATGCACTCGTTATTTTTGGATTTAGCTTATTGCTTGGTTTGATTGTCACATATATCAAACTCAAAAAAGAGATAACATATAGGTATAAATTGTCTTTGAAATTATTAAAAAAGATTTCAAAATTTGGATTTAAAGCATATCTGTCTGCGATATTCGCATTTTTAGTTTTGAAATCAGATTTGTTTTTTGTGAATTATTATTTGATAAAAACTGATTTAGGACATTATTCTTTGGCAGTAAGTTTTATAGATTATATTTATATTTTACCAGTGGTAATTGGAACAGTTTTATTTCAAAAATTATCATCACTCAAAAAAAATGATGAAAAGTATAATTTAATGAAAAAAATCACTATTGTTTTTAGTGGAGTATATTTTTTATTTTTAGTATGTATCTATTTTTTATCAGAGTATTTGATTACATTTCTATATGGAGAACAGTTTAGTGATTCGGTTATTTTAGTGAATTTATTATTAATAGGAATATTCTTTATGGGTATTAATACATTATTTCAACAATATATAGCAACTACAGGATTTCCTAAAGAGTTGATTTATTATTGGATAGTTGCTTTTGTTGTTAATGTAGTTATAAATATAAACTTTATTGAAACTTATGGTTTGGAGCTTGTTGCTATAAGTACTATTGTTGCATATTTTTTAGTTTTTATATTTAGTTTTTTTAAAGTAATTAAGCAAAGGAATTTACATGTCTTATAAAAAAGATTTATTTGAAAAATATCACAGCATTCATGGAGCCAATATTGATTCATCTATAGAGGCAAAAGTTAATTATTATGAAAAATATTTTAGAAGTTTTTATGAAAAATACTTTCCAAAAGATAAACAAATTAATATTTTAGAAATAGGTTGTAACAAAGGATTTTTACTAAATGTTTTAGAGAAAAGAAATTATAAAAATTTATTTGGAATAGATTTATCTCATGAGGACTTAGAATACGCAAAAAAAATCAATAGCAGTAGCACATTTTTAGAAAATATAGATGCTTTTGAATATTGTGCAAATAATAAAAATAAATTTGATGTAATTATTATAAAAGCCGTTTTAGAACATATTGATAAAGAAAAAATATTTCCACTTATCAAATTAATGAGAGAATCATTAACTGAACAAGGTGTTCTAATAATTGATGTTCCAAATATGGATTGGTTATTTGCTACACATGAACGATATATGGATTTTACTCATGAGGTTGGATTCACAAGGGAGTCATTATCTCAAGTAACACTTAACTTTTTTGATAGAGTTGAAGTTTTTACAGCTGGTAATATTTTTAATACAAAAAAGGGGAAAGTAGTACACTTTATAGCAAAAAAAATAATGGGACTATTATTGAGAGCATTAGATCCAGAAGGTCACGCTACTGCGTGGAATGATAGAAATTTAATTGCAATTTGTAAAAAGTAAAATTAATATGATATGATGAATGAACTAAACCATTTATTTGAAACTCTTAAAGTACAATGTAGTAAATTCCCAAAAGGTATCGATGAGTTTATTTATATAGGCAATTGCTATGAAAAAGTTTTTGAGCTTTATGATGAAAATGTAGAGTTTAGAAACGATGTCAAAGAACTGATAGATTTATCAAATAGTGAAATTAAAGAGCAAATTGAAAACATTATTTTAAGTATATTAGTAGATAGATTTTCAGCTGACAATTATAAAATGAGTAACTTTTTCTCACAAAGTAAAAATGAGAATCAAAGAAAAAAATATATCTCAATCATTGCTTCAAGTATGATAACTCAAATAGTTAAAATAGGTCAAAATAATATTAATAAAGAAGAGTTTTGGAGTACATTATCTAAAGTCCTACATGACAAAAAATTGATTTATAATCTACTGCAAGAAAATATTAATGATATTGATATAAAAAAGTTTTATGATGATAATTTTTTAGCAGTATTTAATGAAATATATAAAGACAGATATGCATATATTTCAATTGACAACTATTATTTACTTTGTATAGTTTCTGATTTATTTACTAATTATTACAAACACTTAATAAATCCTTATAGTATAAAATCAAAAAGATTAGAAACAATATACAGAGATAAAAACTACGATCTAAATCAAGAAAATCAATATGAAAAATATGGGCTTGTAGAAATAGATAATTCAAGAGAATTGTTAATTTCAGATAGCAGAATTTTAGATAAAAAAACCAATATATCTTATGAGATAAATTTGATAGATTTCAATGTATATAAAGTATTGTTAGAATATTTTGAGAAATATAATTTTACACTTTCATTTGCACCTGATAATGAAAGTATATACGATTTTATATTTGATTCAACACTCACTACTGAAGCTGTAGAATTTGGTGTAAGTCCAACTATTGAAACATTGAGAACAGAATGTTCTCATAAAATTAAATTTGTTGATTATACATCAAAAGATACATTTTGGATTCGAAATATTAATAGTGATCTTTATATTGAAGAGATAGTGGGTGATTTTGTGGAACACCAAGATAGTATAGTAACGAAATTGATTCATATGGAATATACAACTAAAGATGAAGAACTTTATATTAAGCATATAGATTTTGAATATATTTTTTATAGTGTTGATGAATTTATAAATAGATATGACGAAAATAATTTTACACAAAAAGGTGAAATGTATAAAAGAAAGAAGATATTTAAAATCGATAATGCATCAATACCTTTTAATGGAGATTTTTTATATCCAATAGTTTATTTTACATTTGAGAACAAAGAACTTGTAAAAGAGGCATTAGAGAATATGGAGATAATTTCTAATGTATCATATATTGAGAAAGGTAGCAAATGAACCTAAAATTTATAATAAATAAAGCCCTAACAATACCACCGCATATATTTATTAAAAAAGTATATTGTGTAACGATACGAAAGATTAGACATATTGTCAAAAAAAGAAAAGACTTTGTATTTACAACTTATATAAACAACAGTAATTCAAGAGTAAAAAAATCCTATATTGTTTTGGATGATTTAAAAAATATAGACGATAAAAATCTCAAAGAAATTTCAAAACTTTATCTTGAACATCGATTTGATTTGCTTGGAAGTGGTTGGGTGAAAAATAGTTATGATTGTGAGGCTATTGGAGTTGAAGGAAACAGATACTATCAAAATGAAAAATTTGAAATTACTAATCTAGTATCAAAACCTAGTGTCCAGCATTCTAAAAAGATTTATTCTTTGGTAGATGATGGTTATGAGCCAATAGATTGGCAAAAAGATTTTAAAAGTGGATTTAGGTGGAGTGCGAATGAGTGGTATCTCAATCAGAGAAATTCACTTGCAGGTGTAGATATAAAAGTACCTTGGGAGATAGGGAGATTACAGCATTTGCCTCAATTTGCAATAAATTGTGTATCAGGGTATGATGAATTATTGATAAAAGAGTTTAGAAATCAAATATGCGATTTTATAGCTTTAAATCCTCCTCGCTTTGGGGTGCAGTGGACATGTACGATGGATGTAGGCATTAGAGTGGCTAATATGCTATTGGCTTATGATATTTTTAAACAAATGGATAAAACAAATATTTTAGATAAAGAGTTCGATAGAGCATTTTCACAATCTGTGTATGAATATGGTGTACATATAGTAAACAATCTTGAATATGGTGAAAATCTTACTTCAAATCATTACCTTAGTGATATAGTAGGTTTACTGTTTGTAGCTTCTTATTTGGAGTGCAATGATGAGATAAACAGATGGCTTGGCTTTGCGGTACAAGAAGTGATAAATGAGATGCAAAAACAGTTTTATGAAGATGGAAGTAACTTTGAGGCAAGCACAAGTTACCATAGACTTAGTTCAGAGTTTATGGTGTTTGCTACAGCATTGATACTAGGACTTGATAAAGAAAAATGTGAAGCACTACAAAACTATAAAACAGATAACTGGAAAGTGCAACCAAAACTCAAATCATATAAAGAGCAAGAGTATAAAATAATAGACAATAAAGTTGTACTACCTAGTTGGTATATTGATAGACTTTATAAAAGTGGAAAGTTTACAAAAGATATTACAAAACCAACAAGTGAGATAGTTCAGTTTGGAGATAATGATAGCGGAAGATTTTTTAGACTAAGTCCAAATGGAGAATGGTTAAATAAAGAGCAAGCTATATCTAAATATAAAAATCTTGAAAACTATAATCAAGATGATGAAAAGTATTGGGATGAAAATGTTCTGAATCATCAAACTTTATTATGTGCTATGGGTGGTTTGTTTGAAGAGAAAAAATTTGATACAAGTTTTCAAATAGAAAAAAAGATTATTGAATCTCTAGCAAAAAATAGGAAGTTGGATATTCCAAGTTTTGAGTTAAAAATAGTAAAACAAAATAATAAAATTTTTGATGATTTAGAGTATTCAACTACTAAAATTTTCGATTTACCTTTAAAAGACGATAAGTCGCTGTTGGACAATCTAAAATTCATAGCATACCAAGACACTGGAATCTATTTATTCAAATCAGACAGAGTCTATCTCGCTATTTGGGCAGGTTCAAACGGGCAAAAAGGAAATGGCGGACACGCTCACAATGATAAGCTTTCTTTTGAACTAAATATTGATAGTGAAGATATTATCGTAGATGCAGGAACATATCTCTACACACCTCTTCCAAATAGAAGAAATCAGTTTAGAAGTACAAAAGCTCACAATGCTTTGGTAGTAGAAAATGAAGAACAAAATGAGTGGCTAGACGGAAGATACGGTCTTTTTAGTATGAAAAATCAGTCAAAGTGTTATTTGTTAGACTATGGAGAAAATTTTGTTAATGTAGCTGTAGAGTACCGAGGCATAAAACAAAGAAGAAAATTCACAATTGAAAAAGAGAAAATAATAATAGAAAACTACAGTAATAAAAAATTTAGTGAAAACTACAATGATTTTAAACTCTATTCAAATGGATATGGAAAGTTGGTGAGTATATGAAAAATAAAATTTTTATATCGATTTATAGGTTTGATGAAGAGTATCTAACTTTTATAAATGATAATTTTAAAGAGAGTGAAAATGTTTTTGTATCACTTTTTGAGCTTAAAAATAAAGGGATAAAAAATCTTATAAAAGAGTTTATATCTTATAAAAAATATGACGAGGTTGTTATAGTCTTTAATGATGAGAACTATTTTTTAGTACAAGATCTTTTTTATACCTTAAGCCTTAGTATTTTTAGTTTAAATATCACTAGAATATTGCCTGATAAAAGACAAGAAAAAGTTTCATTATTAAAAAGAATCAGTTCTGTATTTAAGATGATAGGTAGTGCGATTGAAACAAAAAAATTAGTTAAAAAAATAGCGAGTGATATTAGAGTAAAAAATCAAAAATCAAAAATCAAACTTGATATGAATAGTAAAGTTTTTTATTTAAAAACAAATCTAAGTTTTGGCACAAAAGCTGGAGGTAGTTTGGGTCATATCTCTGGTGTGGTTAACTCTTTGGCAAAAAAATCAGACTTGACATACATATCTGCCGAAATACCGATAATGATAGATGAGAGTATAAAAAAAGAAAAAATATATTTAAATGATGTGGTATATAGTGTTCCTTATGAGCTTAATAGTATAAAAATAAATGAAGCTTTTTTAAATCAAGTGGATGAGTTAATGTTAGCTAACAAACCAGAAGTGATTTACCAAAGGCTTACACTTTTTAATTATGCAGGAGCATATCTTTCAAATAAGTATAAAGTTCCTTTGATAGTGGAATACAATGGCTCAGAGGTGTGGGTACAAAACAACTGGGGAACTGATGGTTTGAAATATTCTAAATTAGCTTTGGATATGGAAAAGTATGTTTTAAATAGTGCAGATACTATTATCACTGTTTCACAAGTTTTACAAGACGAACTAATCGAGAGAGGGTTTGATAAAGATAAAATCGTATTTTATCCAAACTGTATAGATGAGAGAGTATATGACTATAAAAACTTCCAAGAACCTAATAAGGTAACTTTGAGAGAAAAGTTAGGCTTCAATAAAAATGATAAAATATTTACATTTATAGGAACTTTTGGTGCATGGCATGGTGTGGAATTTTTGGCAAATAGCATAGTTCGATTGGTTCAAGATCATAAGCAAGAGTTAGATAATTCTAATGTTAAATTCTTACTTATAGGTGATGGTCTTCTAGGTGAAAAAGTAAGAAGCTTACTAGGAACAGAAGATATAAAAAGTTATGTAAAGCTTACAGGGCTTATACCGCAAAAAGAAGCTCCGATTTATCTAAGTATATCTGACTGTTTTTTATCACCACATATAAAGCAAAAAGGAAAATTTATAGGAAGCCCTACGAAACTTTTTGAATATATGGCATTTGCTAAACCAATCATCGCTAGTAATCTTGACCAGATAGGGGAAGTTTTTGCAGATAAGTTATATGCAAATGAGTTAGATAAGTTTAACACTATTAAAAGCGATAGTGCAATAGTTTATGAACCTGACAACTATGATGAATTTATAAAGTCAATATTATTTGTTGCTACAAAAGGTAATGAGATAGAAAATATTGGTAAAAATGCTTATGAAATGGCTATGGAAAAATATACATGGGATGTGCATGTTGATAAAATAGTTGAGAAGTTCAATAATGCTTGAATATATTGGAAATAAAATAATGCCCACAAGATACGAGGGTATTGAAGATGCAATAAGTGGAATAAATAAAAGCAATATCTATGGAGTTGGCGAAAAAGATGGTGATTTTTTTAATGCAGGATGGAGCGATGATCAGGGGTTGTATGTCTTTTCACAGTTTCTAAATAAGTATTTTAATTTGTCAGCTATGGAATCTATAGGTTTATTTTATGTATTGATTATAAGTCTTGGTTTTGTATTTTATATTTTGGGTTCAATGTTACTGTTCTCTAATAAAAAAACTATATTTGCATCTTTTATTGGAATATTGATACTAACCTTATTAACTTATAAAGTTAGAGATACTTATGTAATGTTTTATTTTACTGGTTCATTTATTTTTATTTTTCTTTGGATGTTTAAAAAACAGAAGGATATAAAACCTGCGTTGTTGCTTAGTGTGTTGTTTATCATTGGATTATTTCTAGAGATGTCAAATTTATTCAGAGGGCATGCTGGAACAGGAGTGTTACTGTTTATTTGTTTATATATTTTTCTTAGTAGATTTTGTATTAAAAATAAAGTTTTATTTATAAGTGTTTTGCTTACATCTTCTTTAGCTATTAATTTTTTATGGTCAAATACAATACAAATACCAAAAGAAAGATTTTTAAAGCAGGTTGGTACAGACTTACCTATTACTTCTAGTCATCCATTTTGGCATAGTGTTTATATAGGGTTAGGATTTGTTGATAATCATATAGTATCAACATATAAAGATGAAATAGGAATTGAGAAAGTAAAATCAATAAATCCTGATGTTAAATATTTATCGATGGAATATGAAAATATTCTTCGAGGTGAAGTTATTGAGTATGTTATAAAATATCCGTTGTTATTTCTTCAAAATATAAGTGCAAAAATTGGTGTTTTGGTTTTTTACTTTATTTTATTTGTTAATTTAGGAATATATTATATTGTTAAAAATATTAAAAATATTGAATATAGAGAAGCTTTACCATTTTATATAGGGATTATGTTTAATTCTTTATTTGGTATTTTAGTAATTCCTAGTTTAAATTATATTATAGGGTTTATTTCATTTTCAATATTGTTTGCTATTTACATTATGAACTATGCCTTTGAAAAAAATAAAACTATGAAAGGAAATTTATAATTATGAAAAAAGATAATTTTGTTTCAGTTGGAATTGTTTTAAGTGATAAAATTACTGTTCATCAAATTAAAGCTTTGCACAATATGATAGAAAAACAATATTCTTATTTTGAAATTTTATTATTAAATTTTAATATGATTTTAGAAAGTCAGCAAGACTATAATAATTTGGTTAAAGAAATAAGTAATTTAAGAATTATAGAACTTTCAAATTATGTTGATATTGAAGTTGCACATACAGTTTTAATTGAAAATTGTATTGGAGATTATTGTGTTATTATAGATTTAGCACATGACAGTTTAGATGACTTAAAAAACATGCTGGAAAAGGCAGAGTACTATGATGTTATTGTAGGAAAAAGAGAAAAAAAAGTACAATCTTTTTTTGAGGCAGTTACATCAAGGTTTTTTTACAAAACCATTTCATTATTTACGGGTATCAAAATAAACAGTATGTATAGTGATTTTTTTATTATAAATAGAAAGGTAATAAATTTCATAACAAAAAATGAAGATAGAGTAAAATTTTTGAAACTTTTAAAATTTAATAACGGATTTTCAAAATATGAATATTCTTATATGCCATTAGGTCCAAAAAGTAATCAAAGGAATTTTTTAGATAATATAAACTTTACTATCGACATTCTTATAAATTATTCACATAGACTTATAAGAATGGCAACAATACTTTCTTTAGGTGCATCACTTTTAAATCTTTTTTATACAATGTATGTATTAGGAAGTTATTTTTTTAGAGACAATGTAGTGGAAGGGTGGACATCTTCGAATTTCTATAATTCATCTATGTATTTTATACTATTTTTAGTACTAGCAGTATTGGGTGAATATATTAGAATGATTATACAAAACCAAAAGAATACCCCATTTTACGAAATCACAAATGAAAAAAGTAGTATGGCTATTTTCTCTAATAAAAAGAATATTGATAGTGAGTAAAGGTATTAAGTTTTGAAAAAATATGATTGTATAGTAATTGGCGGTGGTTTTTTTGGTTCCACATTAGGACTTTTTCTAAAAGAATATTTCGATGATGTTCTAGTGCTAGAACAAGAAAGTGATATATTGCAAAGAGCCAGCTATGTAAATCAAGCTAGAGTTCATATGGGGTATCACTATCCTAGAAGTTTAGTGACTGCATTTAGGTCTTTAGCTAATTTTCCAAGGTTTATTATGGATTTTGAAAAAGCAATAAAAAGTGATTTTGATAAATATTATGCTATATCAAAGATAGGTTCAAAAGTAAATGCAAATCAATTTTATGAAATATATAAAAAAATGGGAGCACCTATTAGTAAAGCACCAGCACATACTAAAGCATTGTTTAATGATAAGCTTATTGATGAAGTATTTAGAGTAAAAGAGTTTGCTTTTGATGCAAAAATACTCAAAGAGATAGTTTTAGATAAATATGATGAAAGCGGATGTGAATTAAGATTAAAGACAAGAGTAAACAGTGTAGAGCAAAGTGGTGAGTCTATAAATGTTCATTTAGAAGATGATGAGAAGCTTAATGCAAAGTTTGTATTTAACTGTACATACTCAGGACTCAATACAGTTTTAGAAAACTCACACTTACCACTGCTAAATCTAAAGCATGAAATTACTGAGATGTCTTTGATAGAGCTCCCAGATGAACTTAAAAACTTTTCTATTACAGTGATGGATGGACCATTTTTTTCTATTATGCCTTTTCCTTCAAGAGGACTAAATACTCTAAGTCATGTACGATATACCCCACACGGAAGCTGGATAGACAAAGAAAAATACAACAATGGTTATGAAGTGCTAAAAGAATACGAAAAAAAATCAAACTTTAGATATATGATAAATGATGCAAAAAGATATATTCCGCTTCTTGAAGATGCAATTTATAAGGATAGTATTTTTGAAGTAAAAACAGTACAAGTAAAAAATGAAATGGATGATGGAAGACCAATACTTTTTACAAAAGATTATGAGATGAAAAATTTCTCAAATATCATGGGTGGGAAAATAGATAATATCTATGAAATACTTGACACTATAAAAGAGACAAAAGAGTTTTTAGGTGTTAAAAAAAGACATTTTTGGAATATATTTTCAAGAATTTAAAAGGAGTTAATAAAAATGTCAAAACCAAAAATTGAAATAACTATTCCAGTTTTGAACGAGCAAGATACACTCAAAACGCAGATTGAAAAGATCTTAAGTTTTATAAATAAGGAGTGTAATAAATATGGAGAAATTAGATTAGTAATTGCAGATAACGGTTCTACAGATAAAACTCAAGAGTTTTCAAAAGAATTAGAAGCAAATAACTCTCAAATAAGATATTTAAGACTAGAACAAAGAGGAGTTGGAAGAGCACTTAAAGCATCATGGCAAAGTAGTACAGCGGATATAGTTGGTTATATGGATTTGGACTTGGCTACCGATTTAAAACATTTACATCAAGTTTTTGATGCATTATTAAATAAAAATTTTGAAATAGTTGCAGGTACAAGATTAGCAAAAGAGTCTGTCGTTATAGGACGAACTCCCTTAAGAAACTTTACTAGTAAAGTATTTAATAAAATTTTGAATTTTAAATTTAATGGAAATTTTACAGATGGAATGTGTGGATTTAAGTTTTTAAAAAGAACTATATTAAATGATTTAATTAGAAATGGAGCAGATAATGATGGTTGGTTTTTTTCAACAGAACTTTTAGTTGTAGCTGATTATAAGAAGTACAAAATACTTGACTTGCCAGTTGTTTGGACAGATGATCCAAACTCTAAAGTAAAAATTATAAAGTTATCTATTGAGTATCTTAAAGCGATGAATATATTGAAAAAAAGATTGGAAAATAATAAATGAATAATATTGAAAAAAGATTAATTCTGGGAACAGCATTGTGGGGATGGGGTGTTTCAAAAAAAGAAGCTTTTTTAATTTTAGACAATTATGTGGAAAATGGTGGTTTATATATTGATTGTGCAACTAATTATCCAATAAATAAAAATATAAAAGATTATGGTTTGGCTTTATTATGGATAGAAGAGTGGATTAAAATCAATAATAAAAAATTGTTTATAATTGTAAAAGTAGGCTCTATTGATAATTTAGGTACACCTAATTTTGATTTATCAAGCAATAATATATTAACAGTTTCTAAAAGACTTACAGATATTTTTGGTGATTCTTTGGGATGTATATCAGTACATTGGGATAATAGAATAGAAAATAAAGATTTTAAATTAGTACAAGAAACTGTAATTGCTCTAAAAGAAATTAAAGAAAAAAACAATTTATCTATAGGATTATCAGGTATTAAAAATCCAAGATTTTATTATGAAGCGATGCCAGATTTAGTAGATGATTGGATTATACAATGTAAAGAGAATTTTTTAACTCAAGAAGCAAGATTAAATTATCAAGAATATTTTCCCCTTGCAAAATATTATGCATATGGAATCAATATGGGAGGAATTAAACTTTCAGATGAGAAATCAGTTTCAGCACGAATAAGAGAAATTAATTACTCTAGTAAGCTAAAAGAGGTAATATCAACTAGTTTACAAGATAATCAAATCATAGATAATGGTTTAAGTACTGTAAATGACTTAAATATGGCATTCATTTTTCTCAATACTATTTATAACGGAATTATAATAGGTCCTAGAACAGTTGAACAGTTAATTTCAACATTTAAAACATGGGATGTTTTATCCAATTTAGACTCTAATAAATTAAATCAATTAAAATTATTTATAGATAACTTACATTCAAGGATTAAGGAAATTGAATAATATAAAAGAAGTTTTTCGTTATGTTTTAGCAGGATTAATAAATACTGCTGTAGGATATGGAGTCTTCCTTTTTTTGGTTTATTTTATATCTTTAAGTGCATACTATGCAAATGCTATTGGTTATTTTTTTGGTTTATGCACAGCTTTTATTTTAAACAAATATTTTGTATTTAATACAACACATACATCAATTGAACATTTATTTAAATTTGTTATATCTTTTTTTATTGCTTATACTATTAATATATGTGTCTTGTTTATATGTTTGAATATATTAAATTTATCACCTGCTGTAGGACAAATATTTGCTATGTTTTTTTATACGGTAAGTTTTTATATTTTAAATAAGTTTTTAGTTTTTAGGAAGGAAAAAAATGGCTAATTGTTTAAAAAAAATTATTAATGCAGAAGACAATGATATTATTATAACTTGGGGTGGAAGATATAGAGAAGTTGAACAGTCAATATTAGGTATTAACAATGCTAACATTTATGGTGTATGGGGAGAGCCATCTTTTTATCATAATGCAGGACATAGTGATAATCCAGGATTATATATTTTTGGACAAGTATTACATAAAATTTCATTTAAAGATTCAATACCATTTCTTATTGCACTTGCATTTACTTATCTTCCAGGTGTTTTAGTTGTTCCTTACACATATTACTTAGTTGGTCTTATAAGTATGGGGTCTGTGATGTTTATTTTTTATTCAGATAAATATTTATCTATTGTAGAAAATGAGGATAAATATAAATATTCAAGCAGTATTTATTTTTATGGCGCACTATTATATTTGTTTTTTTGCATATTTTACTTACAAAAGACTATTATAGATTCAGGGTACATTAAAATGCTTTTAATAAATCTTCTAAAATAAGGAAAATAAAATGTGTGGAATAACAGGTGCAATAAATTTTAAAAATATTAAAGAAAATGATAAAGAGTATGTAGAAAAATTTAATAGTTCTATCTCTCACAGAGGACCAGATGCAAGTGGAATGTGGAGTGATGAAAATGTGGTTTTTGGACATGTACGACTTTCGATAATAGATTTATCAACAGGTTCAAATCAGCCTATGCTAAGTCATGATGAAGATATTGTAATAGTTTTTAATGGTGAGATATACAATCATGAAGAGATAAAAAAAGAGTTCAAAGATGAGTTTGTATTTAAAACTGATCACTCAGATACTGAAGTGATTATTTATGCTTATAAAAAATGGGGTATAGAAGCTCTGCAAAAGTTTACAGGTATGTTCGCAATAGCTTTATATGACAAGGTTAAACAAAAAGTATATTTAGTAAGAGATAGATTTGGTAAAAAACCTTTTTATTTTACAACGGTAGATGATACACTCTACTTTTCTTCTGAAAATCAAGCTTTTTTTGAAAGTGGACTGATAAAAAAAGAGTTTAATGATGAAGCTATATATCATTATCTTACTTTTTTAACTGTTCCTGCACCGCAAACATTTTTTAAAAATGTATCTAAAATTGAAGCTGGATATTATTATGAGATATCAAGTTCTGGTATGAGTAAACATAAGTATTGGGATATAGCTGATTATCTAAATACCAAGAATAGTTGTAGCTACGATGAAGCTAAGGAACAGACTGAAAAGTTGTTAGAAACTGCTATGAAGTATAGAAATGTAGCTGATGTAACTATCTCTATAGCTCTTAGTGGAGGGCTAGATAGTTCGCTCAATCTTTTTTATACTAAACAAAACAGAAGTGATGAGATATCTACTATAAATATCTCATATGAAAAAACTTCAAAATTTGATGAGTCGGTGATAGCTGAAAAATACTCTAAAGAGATGGGTGTAAAATACTTGCCAAATCAAATCTCAGAGCAAGATTTTATAGACTGGATAGAAGAGTATTTGAGCATCTCAAAAGATATACCAACAGGTGATCCAAATACGGCTTTGATGTATGGTATATCAAAAATAGTAAGAGAAAATGGATTTAAAGTTTTACTTGTGGGAGAAGGTGGAGATGAGATAGGTGGATACCCTATTTATGATAAACTTGTAAAGCTTGATAAGTATATGAAATTTATTCCAGAGAGTTTGTCAAGGATTATTACCAAACTTCCATTTCCAAATAAAATAAAGAAGAAAGTAAACAGTGTTTTAGAAAACCCAGTTTATGCACGAAGGTTTATATTTGGTTTTTCTGAAAATCAAAAATCAAAATTTTGGAAGAAAAATAAAGGTTACGACTCATACAAGATTATCAAAAAGATAAGTGATGAGATAAATATAGACTCTAAAGATAGTTTTTTACGAAAAGTTTTAAATGTAGAATATAAGCTTAGACTTGCAGAACTATTACTTCCAAGAGTTGATTATCCAAGCATGGCTGCAAGTATAGAAGCGAGAAGTCCTTTTATGGATCATACATTGGTGGAATATAGTGCATCACTACCGTGGAGTATAAAAATGAAGCATGGAGCAAAGACTATTATCAAAGATATTGCCAAAGATAAATTACCTGAGTATATTGTAAATGCTCCAAAAGTAGGATTTGGGATGCTTCTAAATCCATTTTTACAAGATACTATGCCAGTGTGGTTTAAAAATGATATTTTAGATAAAAACTCACCTATAAAAGAGTATATCAAAGATGAATTTCTTGAAGATATTTACAGTAAACACTGCCAAAGTAAAAACTATGGGTATCAACTGTGGATACTATATTCACTCAATATTTGGATGGTAAATAATGGATAAAAAACAGATACTATTTTTACTTTCACATCAGCCAAATCCTAGATTTGTAAAGCAGATAAAACACTTAGCTACTTCAAATGATGTAAGTGTGATTTACTTTTATCGTGATTATATGAAAGATTTATCAGATGAGTATAATAGTAGCTGTAAGTTAAATGAAAATATAGCAAGCATATCAAATGGAAACTATCTTCAGCGAATAGGTAAATATTTACAATCTGTACAAAAGTTATACAAAATATTAAAAGTTAATAAATATGATACATTAATTGTAAACAATATAGATACATTGGCATTTTTTAAAATATGTACACTTTTCCAAAAAACTAATACAAAAATAGTGATTGAGATATCAGACCTACGAAGTCATACCTATACAAATAGTTTAAAATCAAAAGTGATGAGAGCAATTGAGCAGTTTATGTTCAGGTTTGTAGATAAGCTTATAGTAACTTCGCCAAAATTTTATGATATGTATTATAGTAAAATATTTAATGGTAAGTGGTTTTTGTTAGAAAATAAACCTTTATCAACTTTATTACCCCAAAAAGTTAAAAAAATAAACAATAATAAAGTTGTTATAGGAATAGTTGGACTTCTTTTGCAGGGAAAACCTTATGAAATACTTTTTGAAACTGTGAAAAATGATGATAGATTTGAAGTACATATATATGGAAAAGGGACTTATCAAAAACTAGTAGAAGAGTATGCATATAAATATAATAATATAAAATATTTTGGAGAGTACAATTTTTTTCAAGATAGTGCAAAGATATATGCGAGTCTTGATATACTTTATATGCCTTATGATACTACTAATGGGTCTTTAAACAACAAGATAGCACTGCCAAACAAACTGTATGAAGCTATGTATTTTCAGGTGCCTATTATTACTAGTAGTGGCACATATTTAGGTGAGCTTGTAGAAGAGTATCGTATAGGTGAGACTATAAAGTGTTGTGATAAAGAAAATCTAATAAAATTTATAGAAAATCTTAACTATAACGAAATTTCTGAGAATTTTAAGAGCTTGCAATCAAATAAATATTTAGCAGATGAAGACTATATAAAATTAGGTGATTTTTTAAATGAATGAGTGGATTCTTTTATACAAAGTAGTTGTTAGTATATTTTTTTTGTTGTTATATATTCATTTATACAAAAAAGTAAAACATACTTTTATTCCAAAATTGATATATTTTTATTATTTTACTTTTTATATGATAGGTGGAACATTCACACTTTTTATTACTGAATTTACTGATATTTTCTATCCAAATTCTGGTTTAAATATAATTACTCCAAGCTTAATGAGTTGGATAATTTATTCAATTCTTGTGTATGTTATACCTTATGTATTTATTATGATAAGCATTGTTTTGTTTGGAAAACAAAACAATGACATAAAGTTTATTAATACTTCAAAATACTTCGTAGTTATAGGTTTAGCTACTATTTATATACTTATGAATGTAGATGTAAATCAAGTATTTTTTAATATTGCTTTTTCTTCATATTCTGAATCTGTGGCTTATAGAGCATCACTAGATTATAGTCCATTTTTTATTTTCTTGGTTAAATCATTTATGTATGTATTGGTATTAGGGGTATCTATCGAGTATTTATTTCAAAAACGAAAAATAACATCTATCTTTGCATTTATTTTTGGACTAGCTTTATTTGGATTATTTGAGCATTTTATTTTTGCAACTAAAAATGGAATGGTTTCAATAGCATTCGCCTACTTAGTAATTATGCTATTTTATTTTAGATTAAAATATTTAATTTTATTTTCTACAATTATAGTTTTGTCTTATTTGACATATTATCAAATTAATATGGGAGAGCATCATGATTTTCAAATTGCTGTACCAATAATAGCTGGTATTACAAGATTTACACAAACTATACCGTATGTTATAGATTATTATATGTTTTTTGATTTTGACTTAAAATACTATTTTTACTCCACTATAATAGGAGATACAATCGTAAACCCTAATATAAAAGTATATGAGCATGTTGTTGATATTTCAAATCAGAAAATTATTGAAGGTACTAATAATGTGTATGGTACTATTACAAGTGGAATAATTGCATATAATTATGCTAATTTTGGACCATTGTCTATAATAAATTCTTTATTTGAATATATATTTATTATGCTTTGTTTTAGATACATAGTTATTAAAAATCAAATATCATCATTTAAAATTGCATTACTCTTTATGATTACTTATTATGTAATGCATTTTGAATTTATTACTATAGTAGCTAATACTTTAGTAGGATTTGCACTTTATGTATTTGTTTATTTTACAAAAAATACTTTACTACCTCAAATACTATTTAGGAAAAAAGTTAAAAGTGGAGAGGTTGGTTTATGAAGAAAGTTAAACGACAACACTATGTACCACAGTTTTATTTAAAAAGATGGCTAAATGATATATCAGATAGTCAAATATGGGTTTATGATAAAAATCTGAAAAAATCATTTTCAAACAGTGTGCAAAGTGTAGCATCGTCAAACTATTTTTATGATTTTCCTGATGTTTCACAAGAACAGATGGATCAAATGTGTGAGAAAATAGAAGAAACCATCAAAGATGAGACTGAAAAAGCAAAAGTATTGGAATACATAACAGGGCAACTTTATGAAAAGTCATTGTCTGAGATAGAAGCTATCAACAGTGAAGTGATAAAAGGTATCATTAAAAGAGTTGAAGATGTAAGAGCATTGCCATTAGATTATTTCATAAAACATCAATTTATAAAGATAGAAGATATAGTAGAATTGTCATTTTTCATCGCATTACAACACACTAGAACTACTGAAACAAGAATAGTATTTGAACAGTTTACACAGCAGTTTGGAAAACATCTTGCAGGTACGATGATAGATAATATTGATAAAATAGAACAAGATGAAGAGTTAAAAAAAAAGTTAGGTGAAGATAGCTTTAAAGAGTATATAGAAAGTGTTAGAAGTGGTAAGTTTGGAAAAGATTCTTTTAGTGTAAGTGTTGATGAAAAATATACAAAAATACAACATCTTAGAATGATGTTTGATATCGCAGAAGATATTGAAAATATCATAATGTACTATAAGTGGATATTTTGTGTAAATAATAGTGAAATACCATTTTTTACATGTGATAATCCTGTAGTAAAAAAAGCAAATCTAAATCATATACTTTATTCAAATGGATTTAATAGTAAAGGGATAGAGATTTACTATCCTATAAGTCCTAAATATTCTATATGCATTATCGAGCCATCATACTTAGAACAAAAAGCACCTGATTTGTTAGATAGAACTATATGGAATTTTTCAAAAGAGAATGTGATTCACTACAATGACCTAATAGTGAAAAATACGACTTCATAAATATACTCAAATAAAAATGATTTTAGTTGGGTAGAAAAAAGGCTTAGTGATACTCCAAGTGTGGGAGATAAAAGTAGGAAAAGAATAACATTTGAAGATATTGGTGGTGAGAGATGAAAAAAATGATTGCATTAGATAATAAAATAAGAGGAGTAAACGAAACATGAAACAACTACTACAAGACCTTAAAAAAGGTGAGATACTACTAGAAGAGATACCTCTTCCAAATTGTGGAGCAAATGAAGTATTAATAAAAACAGAGAGAAGTCTTATATCTCCTGGTACTGAAAGAATGCTTTTGGAGTTTGGTAGAGGCTCTTACATACAAAAAGCTAAAGCTCAACCAGATAAAGTAAAAATGGTACTTGATAAGATAAAAACAGATGGTCTTGTACCTACACTTGAAACTGTATTTGCTAAGCTTGGTGAGCCTATGCCTTTGGGGTATTGTAATGCTGGAACTGTTATTGAAGTTGGTCGTAATGTCACAGAGTTTAAAGTAGGTGATAGAGTCGTCTCAAATGGTGCTCATAGTGAGGTAGTAGCTGTAGGGAAAAACTTAGTTGCTAAAATACCTGATAATGTATCTTTTGAACAAGCTTCTTTTACTGTGATAGCTTCAATTGCTTTACAAGGGATAAGATTATTTCAACCTACACTTGGAGAAAAAGTAGTAGTAATTGGTCTTGGGCTTATTGGTCAAATTACTATGGAGTTTTTAAAAGCAAATGGATGTGAGGCAATAGGTGTAGATATAGACAATGGTAAAGTAGAACTTGCAAGAACAAATGGCTTTATAGCATTAAATCCAGCTAACGGAGAAGACCCTATATCTTTTGTGGCAAATCATACAGATGAGATAGGTGTAGATGGTGTAATCATCACAGCTGCTACTAAATCAAATGGACCATTAGAGCAAGCTGCAGAGATAACTAGAAGAAAGGGTAGAATAGTAGCTGTTGGTGCTATAGGTATGAACATACCACGACCACCATTTTATGAAAAAGAGATAGCGTTTCATATATCTAGCTCTTATGGACCAGGAAGATATGATGATAAGTATGAGGTAGAAGGGATAGACTATCCAGTAGGATATGTAAGATGGACTGAAAATAGAAATTTTCAAGCTATACTTCAACTTCTTTCATCTGGAGGACTTAATTTTGATTATCTTGTAACACATAAGTATAAATTCACAGATGCACCGAAAGCTTATAATGAGATACTTAACAATCGTGATGCTTTAGGTGTAGTTCTAGAGTATGAAACAAAAGAAAACGTAAAAATTGAACGAAAAGTAAATCTTATAACTTCAAATAGCAGTGCAATATCAAGTGAAGTTGGAATTGGTGTGATAGGAGCAGGAAACTTTACAAAATTGATAGTTCTTCCTATCCTTAAAGATTCAACTGCAAAACTTATAGGGGTATCTAGCAGTAAAGGACTTTCTAGTTCACTTGCAGCTAAAAAGTTTGGATTTGAGTATAGTACGACGGACTATAAAGAGCTTTTAAAAGATGAAAAGATAAATACTATCTTTATAACTACTAGACATAACAATCATGCTTCTTTAGTTGTAGAATCATTAGAAGCTGGAAAAAATTTATTTGTAGAGAAGCCGCTTGCTGTTGACATCAATCAGTTAGCAGAGGTAGTGAAATGTTGTAATAAATTAGCAATTGAAAACAGACTTCCTAAACTGATGGTAGGGTTTAATAGAAGATTTTCACCATTTATCCAAGATATATATATGAAGACAAAAGGTAGAAGTAGTGGTCTTGCTATGAATATGATTATCAATGCAGGAGTTTTACCAAAAGATCTTTGGGTGCATGACCCTATTGTAGGTGGTGGTCGTATTATTGGTGAGGGGTGTCACTTCATAGATACTATGAGCTTTTTAGCAAATAGTGAAGTTGAGTCTGTAAGTAGTGTAGCACTAAATAGCCAAAAAGAGTTATCTATAAAAAATGATAATGTAATATTAAATCTTAGATTTAGAGATGGCTCAATAGGAACTCTTAGTTATCTTGCAAATGGAAATAAATCATATCCAAAAGAGCAGATGAATCTTTTTTGTGAAGGAAAAGTTTTTGAGCTAGATAATTATAAAAAAGTAAATGCTTATGGCGCAAGTAGTATGAAAAAATGGAATCAAGATAAAGGACACAAAGATGAGATGGTAGGGTTTGTACAGAGTATCAAATCTTCAAAAGAAAATCTTATATCTTTTGAGTCATTAGTAAATACTACACTTGCAACATTTGCACATGTACGATCACTTGAAGAAAATAGAGTGGTTCAAATAAATGAACTAGAAGATGAGTTAAATGAGCTTATTAAATAAAATCAAACCAATATATGAATACATCAAGCTTATGGGGTTTGATTGGTTTGTGTTTAGAGTAAAGTATGAGATACTAAGAAAGATAAACTATTTTGATAAAGTAAATGATAGGATACTTAAAAAAGTATCTAATTATAATATAGAAAAGTTTTACTATAAAAAAATTGGTTTAATTAATAATGATTTTATAGACAGAAAATCATTCATACAAAAAGCAGATAATGCTATTGAGGGTAAGATATTTGCTTTTTCAAATGAGTATTTTGATTATAGTGAAGACGGAAACGTCAATTGGCAGATGAATCCTATATCAAAAGTTAAGGCAAATAATACACTATCATGGAATAAATTGCCAGACTTTGGAGAGTATGGAGATATAAAGCTTATATGGGAAGCTTCTAGGTTTCCTCAAGTGTATTATTATATAAATGCTTATAGTACTACAAAAGATGAAAAATATGCTAAACAATGCATAGCTCAGATATTAGACTGGATAGAAAAAAATCCATATCCTCAAGGTGTTAATTATAAATGTGGTCAAGAAATAAGTTTTAGAGTATTTGCTTGGATAAATGCACTTGAATATTTTAGAGAGTTTTTTACTAAAGAAGATGAACAAAAAATAGTAAAAAGTATTTATACTTCACTTTTAAGAATAGATGCAAATATAGATTATGCTGTAAAATCAGTTAAAAATAATCACTCTATAAGTGAAGCTGCTGGACTTTTTATAAGTGGACTTATATTCTCACAATTTAAGGAATCAAAGTATTTTATAAATAAAGGATTGAAGTATTTACTAAAAGAAACATCATATCAAGTATATAGTGATGGTTCATATATTCAGCATTCATTTATTTATCAACGACTTACTTTAGATGTACTTTCTTTTGTGATGGTTGTATCAAAAAAGATGAATTATAACTTACCAATAGAACTAGAGCAACGACATCAACAAATGATAGAGTTTTTAAACTCGTTTATTCAAGAAAATGGATGGCTTCCAAATTATGGTTCAAATGATGGAGCAAATTTATTTCCACTAACAGGTGATAACTATAGAGATTTTAGAAGTAGTTTAAACTTTGCTAGTGTAGTAAATAGAGGTTGTAGTCTGTTTGATGATAATAAAAAGTTAGTAGAATATTTTTTTTTAGAAGATAAAGAAATTAAAGAGTTAAATAAAAAAATAAAATTTGATGATGGTGGATACTACATATTAAAAAACAAAAACTTTTTTAGCTTTCTTAGATGCCACAGCTACAAAGATAGACCCGCTTCAAACGATATGTTTCATCTTGATGTTTGGAGTGATAATAAGAATATATTTTGTGATGCAGGGTCGTATTCCTACAACACTGATAAAAAGTTTAAAAATAATTTCATAGGAGTAGTTGGTCATAATACTGCGATGATAAATAATTCAAATCAGATGGCTCAAGTATTGAACTTTGGATATTCAAATTGGACAAAAGCAAAATGTATTTATTTTGATGAAAATCATTTTTTAGGTGAGAATTATGCATACAAAAAAGAGCTTGGAGTAGTTCAAGAAAGAGATATAAAACTAGAAAATGATAAAATAATAGTAATAGATAATATAAAGAATATTAAAGAGAATACAAACATTAAGCAAATTTGGAATACAAAGTTTGATGTAGAGAAAATTGATGAATATAGCTTGAAGGTTGATGAGTATATTATTTCTTCAAATATAAAGTGCAAGCTAGAAACCAGCTATATGTCTGATTATTATAACTCTTATGATAAGGGGGTTAGAATAAGTTTTGAGATTGATACTTTTAAAGATTTTGAGATAAGAACTATAATAAAAAAGAGGACTAACACTATATGCGAATAACACTTTTTCATCAATATTTTTTAGGGAAGAATGACCCAGGTGGTTCAAGATGGAATGAATTTACATCTTTTTTTAGTAAAAAGGCAGGGTTTAAAACAAATGTTATAGCTGGGAATATTCACTATGCCACAGGAAAAAAGATACTTTCAAATACTTGGTCAAATACTGAAAAAATAGAGAATAATATTACTTTATATCGTACTTGGACTTATTCTGGGTACAATAGTAACTTTGTAGGTCGAGTGATAGGGTATCTTTCATATACCTTCTCTTCACTTATAAAAGCACTGTTTCTAAAAAAACCTGATGTGTATATTGTAACTTCACCTTCTATTTTTGTAGGGATTAGTGCAATAATAGTTTCGAAACTAAAAAGAGTACCCTTTATCTTTGAAGTAAGAGACTTGTGGCCAGAATCAGCTGTAGCAACTGGTGTATTAAATAATAAGATTTTATTAAAAATTTTATATTGGTTAGAGCATAGACTTTATAAATATAGTAAAAAAATAGTTGTACTCACACCTGCTTTTAAAGAAAATATAGAAAAAAGATATCCAGAGTTTATAGATAAAATAGAGATTATTACAAATGGTGCTGATTTTTCTATAATGGGGGAAGAGCATAAAGGAAGTGAATTAAGAAAAAAATTTGGTTGGGGTGACAAAAAAGTATTTACTTATCTTGGAGCCCATGGTGTAGCAAATGACCTTATACAAGTAGTAGAAGCTGCAAAGGCTTTTAAAGAATATGATAATATTCACTTTGTACTTATTGGTGATGGTATGCAAAAAAAGCTTTTAAAACAAAAAGCTAGTGAGTATAATCTTAAAAACATAGAGTTTATAGACTCAGTACCTAAGCATGAAGTAGTGGACTATATAAATTCAAGTGATTTATGTATGGCAATACTCAAGAAGACTGATACTTTTAAGACAGTATACCCCAATAAGGTATTTGACTATATGAGCTGTAGAAAGCCAGTATTTGTAACTATAGATGGTATAACAAGAGATTTAATAAATGAAGCAAAGTGTGGGCTCTATGCAGAACCTGAAAACTTAGAAGAGTTTAAAAAAGTAGTTGATAAGTTTTTAAGTATGAGTGATACAGAACTAAAAGATTTTGGAGAAAATGGTTACAAGTATGTAAAAGAAAAGTTTGATAGAGAGAAATTAGCTGAACGCTATATTGAATTAATTAAAGAGGTTTCAAATGCTTAAATCAATATTTGATAAACTTTTAGCACTTTTTTTAATAATACTATTTTCTCCTATTTATATAGTAGTTAGCATATTAATTTTATTAAAAATGGGTAGACCAATTTTATTTAGACAAAAGAGACCAGGCTATAAAGAAAAGATATTTGGTATATATAAGTTCAGAACTATGACAAATGATAAAGATGAAGATGGAAATCTTCTTCCCGATGAAAAAAGACTTGTAGGTATAGGAAAGTTTATAAGAAGTACAAGCTTGGATGAACTTCCACAACTTTTCAATGTGATAAAAGGAGAGATGAGCTTCGTGGGTCCTAGACCACTTCTTATAGAATATCTTGATCTATACAATGAAACTCAAAAAAGAAGACATGATGTAAAGCCAGGTATTACAGGATGGGCTCAAGTAAATGGACGAAATGCTATATCTTGGGAGCAAAAGTTTGACTATGATGTATGGTATGTGGAAAATCAATCCTTTGCTTTAGATATGAAGATACTTTGGATGACATTTTTAAAAGTAGTAAAAAGAAGTGATATAAGCTCTTCAAGTAGTGTTACTATGGAAAAGTTTACGGGAAGTAAGTGATGGGTAAAAGTATCTATATTTATGGTACAAGTAGTCAAAGGCTTGTATCAGCTGATATAGCTTCATCTTGTGGGTATGATGATATTATATTTGTAGATGATGAGGAAAACGAATATCCATCATTTGATGATATAAAAAGAACCAACGGTATTTACATGACCTTTGCTATATGTAGTAATGCTATACGAGCAAAATTATATGAAAAAGTTCAAAGTAATGGCTTTGAGATAGTTAGTTTGATACACCCAAGTGTCATAATATTTCCAAGTGCTACTATTGGCAAGGGAACTTGTGATGCCAAATGTAGTAGTAAATGCAAAAGTTGTCATATGTGAGGGTGTGATACTCAATACCTTTTGTGTAGTAAAACATGAACGTGCGATAGAAAACTTTGTGCATATCTTCCCAAAAGTAGCACTTACAGAAGATGTAAAAGTGGGTGAATTTACTGATATTGGAAATTGTTCTAATGTGATACAAGGTATAATAATAGGAAAAATGCAATAGTAGGAGGTGAATGTATGGTTGTACGAAATATTGATGATAATCAAAAAGTTGTGGGCGTTCAAGTACGGTTGTTACCTTCAGCTTTAAATAAGAGGGGGATAAATAGTAGTTTTTATTTTCCAACTTCAAGGAAACCTTCATGAATAATGTTTATGGTATTTATGGGGCAAGTGGTTTTGGAAAAGAAGTTTTACCATTGGTCAAAGAACAGTTTGGAGTTGAATCTAAGATTGTTTTTGTAGATGATGGTAATGTTCCAAATAAACTCTTAGGATGTGATATTTTAAATTTTGAGCAGTTTGTAAATCATAATGGTAAAAAAAGAGTTACGATAGCTATAGCAAACAGTAAGATTAGAGAGAAACTTACTGTAAAGTGTCTTGAAAAAGGCATTGAAATTTTTGATGTAAAAGCTTCAAACTGTGTTGTGTTAGAAGATGAAAAAATGGGTGAAGGTTCTATACTTTGTCCTTTTGTTACACTCACTTCTGACATAACTATTGGTAAGAGTTTTCAAGCAAATATCTATAGCTATGTAGCCCATGATTGTGTAATAGGCGACTATGTTACTTTTGCACCAGCTGTAAAGTGTAATGGAAATGTTCATGTAGGTGACCATGCTTATATAGGAACAGGTGCTATTATCCACCAAGGAAAACCTAATCGACCTTTGAGAATAGGTAAAGGTGCAGTAGTAGCTGCAGGTGCTGTTGTGACAAAAAGTGTACCAGATGGTATGACTGTATTTGGTAACCCTGCTATTGAATTTACCAAAGAAAATATAAAGAGGAGAACATAATGTCTAGCTCTTTAGTTTTTAATCAAGTACCCATTGATGAGATACAACAGGGAATGGAAGTAAGTTATAGCCAAACTATAACAGATGCAGATGTAAAAGCATTTGCAGGAATATCTGGAGATAGAAATCCTGTGCATATGGATGATGAGTATGCTCAAGACTCAAGATTTAAAAAACGAATAGCCCATGGGATGATGTCTGCATCATATTTTTCAGCACTTTTTGGTACAAAAATACCAGGTAAGGGGTGTGTATATGTTGCTCAAAGTTTACAATTTAAAAGACCTGTGTATCTTGGAGATACAGTTGTAGCAACCGCAACAGTTACAAAAGTAGATTTAGATAAAAGAAGAGTATTTTTTAGAACAACTTGTAAAGTAAAAAATAAAATAGTAATAGATGGAGAAGCGGAACTTTATGTTCCCAAAGATAAATAGAATTAGGAAAGTTATAGATGAATAAAAGATTATTTTTAAGTGCACCACATATGAGTGGAAATGAATTAAAATATATTGAAAAAGTATTTGAAAGTAATTATATAGCTCCCTTAGGAGAATATGTTAATAAGTTTGAAGAAATTATTATAAATTATACTGGAACAAAAAATGCACTTGCTGTAACTTCTGGAACTGCAGCAATTCATCTTGCGTTAAGAGTTTTAGGAATAGGAAAAGGTGATGAAGTTTTAGCTTCAACATTTACTTTTATAGGCTCAATTAATGCAATCATCTATCAAAATGCAACACCTGTATTTTTAGATAGTGATAAAAAAACTTGGAATATTTGTCCAAAGCTTTTAGAAGAGTACTTGAAAAGTTGTGGTAAAAAACCTAAGGCCTTAATTATTACGCATCTTTATGGAATGAGTTCTGATATTCAAAAGATAAGTGATATTTGTAAAGAGTATGGAGTTTATTTAATAGAAGACGCTGCAGAGTCTTTAGGTGCTACACAAAATGGAAAGCATACTGGAACTTTTGGTGATTTTGGAGTTTATAGTTTTAATGGGAATAAAATTCTAACTACTTCGGGGGGTGGAATGTTAGTTAGTGATAATAAAGAATGGATTGAAAAAGCAAAATTCTATTCAACTCAAGCAAAAGAGCCTTTTATTCATTATGAACATGAAGAGTATGGCTATAATTATAGAATGTCAAATGTTTTAGCTGCAATTGGTGTTGCTCAAATGGAAGTTATTGAAGATAGAGTATCTAAAAAAAGGGAGATTTTTTCTTGGTATAAAGAATTTTTAGATGATATTGAAGAAATAGAGTTTATGCCTGAACTTGAAAATACTAGAGGAAATAGATGGCTTACTGCATTAACTTTTGATAAAACTTCACATGAAAAAATTATGCAAGCATTGGAAAAAGTAAATGTAGAGTCAAGACCTCTTTGGAAACCTATGCATCAACAGCCACTATTTAATTCTTCAAAGTCATTTTTAAATGGTACAAGTGAAGAGCTATTTAAAAAAGGTTTATGCCTTGCAAGTAGTACTATTATGACAAAAGATGATATAAAAATGATATGTGATACTATAAAAGAAAACTTGGATAAGTAGATGTTTCACATTGATAAACGAATTTTAAACTTTCTAGTTATTATTTCTCTTACTATATTTTCTTTTGCATGGACTTTTTTTATATTTCATAAGTCTTTTGATTGGTTTGTTGTTTTAACTATTATAGTTTTAAGAATGATTTCATCACTTATTCTTTTTAAAGATTTTTCTCTTTCTTGGAGTAAGGCAACACAAAAGACATTCATCTTAAAAAGTATAGTTTATATCACTCCTTTCTTTTTATATGCACCATATTTTCATGGAGAAGTTAGATTTGCACTTCTTGCTTCAGAACTTTTCTTATTTGTCTTTTCTGCAAACCTTTTAATGTACTCATACTATTTTGTAGTAAATAGAAGTAAAGTTCAAAAGACAAAAAGAGTAGTAATCTATGGTGCTGGAAAAGCTGGGATGAAGCTTGAAGAAGAGTTTAGACCTAGTAAATATAAAGTAAGATATTTTATTGATGATGATAAGATTATTCAAGGTAGAAGTATTGATGGTATAAGAATTCTTTCAAAAGAGAATTTTAAAGAAAAAGCTAAAAAATACGACCTTCTTGTAATTGCTATGCCAAGTGCAACTCAAGAGCAGATAAACTCTGTTTATAAAGAGTTAAAAGAGTATTTTACAGAGATACAAATTCTTCCTTCTTTAGAAGAGATTTTGAGAGATAAAGATTTTTCAACACAGTTAAAAGATATCTCTGTTGAGGATTTATTAGCACGGCATCCAAAAGATTTAGACAAACAAAGAATTGAAAACTTTATTAAAGACAAAATTGTACTTATTACTGGTTCTGGTGGAAGTATTGGTAGTGAGATTAGTAGGCAGTGTAAGAAGTTTGGAGCTAAACAACTTATCTTAGTTGACCATAGTGAGTTTAATCTTTACAGCATTACTGATGAGTTAAACTCTGAAATAGTAGTTCCAGTTATGCAAACAGTTAGAAATTTTGGCTTTATAGAAGAGACTTTTAAAAAATATAAACCTGACATTGTTATTCATGCGGCAGCTTATAAACATGTACCACTTGTAGAAGGAAATATTTTAGAAGGTATTTCAAATAATATTATGGGTACAAAAAACTGTATTGACCTTGCTATTAAATACAAAGCTGAAAAGTTTGTACTTATTTCTACAGATAAAGCAGTAAGACCTACAAATGTGATGGGTACTACAAAGCGTATTTGTGAACTATATGCTCAAAATATCAATACAGATAAAAACACAGAAATAGTAGCTGTAAGATTTGGAAATGTTTTAGGAAGTAGTGGAAGTGTTATTCCTAAGTTTAAATCACAAATTGAAAAAGGTGGACCAATAACAGTAACTCACCCAGATATTACAAGATATTTTATGCTTATTCCAGAAGCCTGTGAACTTGTACTTCAAGCAGCTAGTATAGGAAAAGGTGGAGAGATATTTATTCTTGACATGGGGGAACCAATCAAGATTGTAGATTTAGCTAAAAATATGATTGAGTTAAGTGGAAGAAATGAGATTGAAATTGAGTATTGTGGTTTAAGACCTGGTGAAAAGCTTTATGAAGAGCTTTTAATCAATGATAGTGATATGAAAACACAATATGAATCAATCACAGTAGCAAGTCCTACTAAATATGATATAAATAGACTAAACAAAGATATAGAAGAGCTTTTAGTTTGTGAAGATAAAATAGCAAAACTAAAAGAGATAGTACCAGAGTTTGACCATAAATTAAACTAATTTAGAATCTAATTAAATTTTTGCTAAAATAGTATCTTTTAAATTAAAGAGAGAATACTATTATGAAATATACAAATATAGATTTTAATAACAAAACAATACTTATCACAGGAGCAGCAGGTTTTATTGGTTCAAGCCTATGCTTCTACTTTCAAGAAAACTACCCAGATGCAGAAATTATTGCCTTAGATTGCTTTAGAAGTGGAGAGACTTTTTCAAATGGAAACCTAAAAAGCTTTGGACACTTTAAAAACCTTTTAGGGTTTAATGGACAAGTAATAAGTGGTGATATAAATGATAAAGAATTACTAAAAGAGCTTGAAAGAAACTTCAACCTTGACTATATCTTCCATCAAGCAGCAATCTCTGATACAACTGTTCAAGAACAAGACCTAATGGTACAAACAAATGTAAATGCCTATGAAGATTTATTAAAAATTGCAATTGCTCATGGTGCAAATATGATTTATGCAAGTTCAGCTGCAACATATGGAGATAGCGATAGATTTGAAGTTGGATTTGAGCAACCAAACAATGCCTATGGTTTCTCAAAAGTTATGATGGATAACATCTCATACAAATATATCAAAAAAGGTGTAGATATCTCAATTGTAGGACTAAAATATTTTAATGTATATGGTCCAAGAGAATTTTTCAAAAACAAAACTGCTTCTATGGTAGTTCAGTTTGGACATCAAATTTTAAATGGACAAACACCAAAGTTATTTGAAGGCAGTGATAAAATCTTAAGAGACTTTATTTACATTGAAGATATCGTTCAAGCAAACATAAAAGCTTGTGCTGCAAAACAAAGTGGTGTTTACAATGTAGGTACTGGATGTGCAAGAAGCTTTGAAGATATTGTAAATATTTTACAAAAAGAGTTAGAAATTGACAATGGCAAAGAGTATATCCCAAATCCATTTGTAGGTTCTTATCAATTCTTTACTGAAGCAAATATTAAGTCAACAAAAGAAAACTTAGACTATGAGCCAAGATTTTCTATGGAAGAAGGAATTAAAGCTTACCTTCCAGAGATAAAAAGACTGTTTGAAACAGAAGTAAAAAAAGGTTAATCATTGGAAAATATTCAAAAACTAGCTTCAAACTATTTGCCAAAGATATTAGTAATTGGTGATTTGATGATTGATGAGTACCTTTGGGGCTCTTGCGATAGAATATCTCCTGAAGCTCCTGTTCAAGTAGTTGATATCAAAAAAGAGACAAAAGTTTTAGGTGGGGCAGGAAATGTTATTAGTAATCTTGTAGCACTTGGAAGTGAAGTTTCTGTTATGTCTGTTATTGGTGATGATGAAGCAGGACATGAAGTGAAATCAATGCTTGATAAACAAGGGGTAAAATCTTTTTTAGTCGAACAAACTGGAAGAAAAACTTCAAGAAAAACAAGACTTATGGCTTCTCATTCTCAAGTTGTAAGATATGATAAAGAGAGTAAAAACTCTATTTCTGCAACAAGTGCAAAAGCTATTTTTGACAAGTTACAAGAGAAGATTACTAGCTATGATACAATTTTATTATCTGATTATAATAAGGGAGTTCTAACACGTGAGCTTTTAGAAAAAATCATTCCTTATGCAAATAAATATAATAAAAAAGTTTTAGTAGATCCAAAAGGAAGTGATTTCTCTAAATACAAGGGAGCATATCTTTTAACTCCAAATAAAAAAGAAGCACAACTAGCTTCTGGTATTGAGATTCAAAATGATGATACTTTAAGAAAAGCACTTGAAAAACTAAAAGCTGATGCAAACCTTGGAGTTTCACTTATAACTCTTAGTGAAAATGGAATTGCCATATTAAACAATGATGAGGTAATAGTAAAACCAACAGTTGCAAGGGAAGTTTATGATGTAACAGGAGCAGGGGATACAGTTCTTGCTTCATTAGGTTTTGCCCTAAGTTTAGATTGTGATATAGAGACTTGTTTAGAGTTTGCAAACTTAGCTGCTGGAGTTGTAGTTGGTAAGATAGGAAGTGCAACTGCTACTTTAGATGAAATTGAAGAGTATCAAGCAAGTTTACATAAAAGTTCAATTGAACTTCATATAAAATCAAAAGAAGATATAGCAAAAATATCTGCAAGGTTAAAAGTTCAGGGTAAAAAAGTAGTATTTACAAATGGTTGCTTTGATATTTTACATAGAGGTCATGTAAGTTATTTAAATGTGGCAAAATCTTTTGGAGATGTTTTAATTTTAGGACTTAATTCAGATGCGAGTGTGAAAAGGCTTAAAGGTGAAAGTAGACCTATAAACAACGAAGAAGATAGAGCATATATTCTTTCAGCTTTAGAGTGTATTGATTATGTTGTTATCTTTGATGAAGATACTCCTTATGAGCTTATAAAAGAAGTTGAGCCTGATATTTTAGTTAAGGGTGCTGATTACGAAGGTAAAGAAGTAGTAGGAAGTGATATTGCGAAACAAACAAAACTAGTTGAGTTTGTTGATGGAAAAAGTACTACAAAAACAATAGAAAAAATCCAAGGAGCAAATTAAGTGAAAAATGTAATTGAAAATGAATTTGAAGCTCATTTAGAAACTATTTTAAAAGTTAAAGAGAGTATGACTGAGCCATTACAAAAGGCTTCAGCTCTTATCGTTGAAACACTTAAAAATGGAAATAAAGTTTTATTCTTTGGAAATGGTGGAAGTGCAGCAGATGCACAACACATTGCAGCAGAATTAACAGGAAGATACAAAACAGAAAGACGTGGGCTTCCTGGTATTGCACTTACAACTGATACTTCAGCACTTACTGCTATTGGAAATGACTATGGTTATGATAGAGTTTTTGATAGACAAGTAGAAGCTTTAGCACAAAAGGGAGATTTACTTTTTGGTATCTCTACTTCTGGAAACTCTAAGAATGTTATAAATGCATTTAAAGTAGGGCAAGAAATTGGTTGTAAAATTGTTGGAATGAGTGGAAGAGATGGTGGAGCTATGAACGACTATTGTGATGTAAATTTAGTTGTTCCCTCAGATGATACTCCAAGAATCCAAGAAATGCATATTCTTTTTGGTCATACAATTTGCCAAATAATAGATAATGAGTTATCATAAATGATTACAATAAACTATAAGACAAGAAATTCTCTTATAAGTAAAATTCTTGAAAAAGAGAATATTCAAGAAGTAAAAAAGCCATCACTTTTTTCTAAAGTCCTTGGAAATAAAGAGTTTGCAGATATCTATTTTCATAGTGGAAACTTAGATGCCGATGCTATTGAAAACATTAAGAATGCTAAGAAAGTTTTTGTAAACTCTCAAACTGTTCACCATGAGTTACTTAAAAACTTTCAAGAAAACCTTGACAAAGTAGAAGTCTTATATCCAAGTGTAAATATTGAATATAAAAAACCAAAAGAGGTTAAACAAGCCTTTTGTGAAGAGCAAAATATTGACCCTAAAAAGAAGATTATCTTTTTTACAGCTAAAAACTTTAAAACTTCAGGTGTGAAAGAGTTTATTTCTATTGTATTGCAGTTAAGTAGTGACAACTATATTGCAGTAATAGAGAGTGATAAAAAGCAAATCACAAGTCTTAGATTTCAACTATCAAAAATAAATGTAGAAGATAAAATTCTTTTATTAGAAGACTATCCAAATAAAGATGAACTATTTTTAGCTAGTGATATTTTTATATTACCTACTCATAGTAAAAACTTTGCTTCAAATATTTTAAAAGCTATGTATTGTAAGTGTGCTGTTTTTGTAACTGCAACAAATCCTGCTAAAGAGTTAGTTGATGTATTTGCTATGATGGAAAGTCCAGATGATAGAAGTATGCAGTTTAAAGTAGAGGCTTTACTTCAAAATAAAAATGATTTAAAACTAATCAAAAAACAAAATAGAAAGATAGCAAAAGAACACTCTTTAGAAAATGCCTTATCAAAAGTTGAAGAGATAATTGCTACTTTATAATTAATCTTCTCTTACTCTTAAAAATGAAGCAAACTTCGGTTTGCCATTTTTAGTAAATCCATAATATTTAAAACTAACTATTGTTCCTATTTTAAAAGATTTTTCTCTTTGCTTTTTTGTAAAACCAGTCCCTAGATTAAAAGTTATTCCATTTTCAAGTTTTACTTTTAAACTTTTCAGTACACCTGTTTTTTGAGACATATTTATACCTATAACTTCTCCTTCCATATCAGAAAACTTTTTTACTTTTAGTATATTTGAATTTCTTCCTTGAAAATACTCTAAGTTAGGATTTTTTACTATTACACCTTCACCTTTTTTATTTATTATCTCATTCTTATACTTTTCTAAATGGGCTTTGTCTTTTATTTTAATTTGTTCTATTACTTTAATATGTTGTAATTTCTCTTTTTTTATATATTTTTGTACTAACTCTAATCTTGAAAGGAAATCTCCTTTTTGATTTGGCACTTCAAAAATATTGTATGTTATCTCTTTCCATTTCTTTGAGGGGTTTTTATCCATTACTATACTTTGAATATTTTCAAAGTCATCTCTTTTTGTCCATAGTTCACCATCAAGTTCAAAATTAGGTAGAGTTTTTATAAACCATTTTGGAGCATAAATCTTATTTCCTTTTCTTGTAAGAAGTTCCTTTGTATTCCAATAAGCTCTTATTCCATCTAGTTTTTCACTCATAACCCAGTTTTTTATGGTATGATGTTGCTTATAGTTTTTGGCCTTTTGTATGTCAAGAGCAAAAATAAAACTATTTAGTATTAGTATCAAAAATATTTTGTTCATGATAAACCTTTAAATCAAATAATAAAAAATATTATAATTATATAGCTTTAGAAAAAGTTAAAGATTAAGGTCTTGTTTAAACCAAACTTAAGAACAAAAGGATATAATACGCGAATATTTTTCACTAAAAAAAATTAAGGAAAGAAAATGTCAAGAAGATGCGCTGTATCAGGAAAAGGACCTATGGTTGGAAACAACGTAAGTCACGCAAATAACAAAACAAAAAGAAGATTTTTACCAAACTTAAGAACTGTTAGAGTTACTTTAGAAGATGGTACTACTAGAAAAATCAAAATCTCTGCAAAAGAGTTAAGAACTCTTAAAAAGAACTCATAGAAAGCACATGTAAAGTGCTTTCATGAGCATTTTTAAACGAATAAAAAAAGCTCTTGGCTGGGAGATACGTTCAGCTAAACCAGAATATGATTTAAATCCATTAATCTACTCAAAACTAAAACCAATAAGACTTCCTTTAATCTTAATTCAAGTTGTTTTAATGATAGGAACTATGGGTTATGTATATCTTGAAGATTATTCAATTATGCATGCCATTTTTCAATCAGCTTATACTTTAACTAACACAGGTTTTGGTGCATTAAACGAAGCAAATTTCAAAAATGTTACAATTGTATTTACAGTATGTCTAATGCTTGCAGGTTTCGCAAGTTTAATTTTTGCTGTGGGTATTGTAATTGATGTAATAACAAATGGTACTTTGAGAGAATTATTAAAGGAAAGAAGAATGCTTTACAAGATAGCAAGACTTAGAAGACATTTTGTGATTTTTTATCATAATGAGTATACTGCTCAATTAGCAAAGCAGTTTAATGAAAACCATATTCCATTTGTTGTAGTAGATCCAAGTGATGATTTAGAAGAGATTGCAAAAGAGTGTAACTACCCATATTTTGTAAAAGAAGAGCCTTATAAAGAGGATGCTTTCTTAAAATCACACCTAAGTTCAGCTAAGGGAGTTATTTCATTATCAAAGAATATCTCAAACAATATTACTCTTATTGCATCTGTTAGATTATATGAAAAAGAGTTAGGTAGAAGTCCTTTCTTAATCATTTCAAATGCAGAAACGCAAAATGAGAAAATCAGGCTTAAAAAACTTGGGGCTGATAAAGTTGTTGCAACTCCTTCTCTTATGGCAAAAAGAGTTTCAGCTATGGCTATTAGACCAGAGATGGAAAATGTACTTGAAGAGTTTTTATATAAAAGAGATACTCCTATTGATATGGAAGAAGCTTATGTAAATGAAAACTCATGGGTAATTAATAGAGAGATTAAAGATTTAAGGTTAAGGGATAAAATCAAAGTATCTGTTATTGGAATTACAGAGAAAAAAGGAAGATTTATCCAAATGCCAAAAGGTTCTACTATAATAACAGGAGAATCAAAACTACTTTTAGTTGGAAATCAAAAAGCAATCTCTAAAGCAAAAAGAATTATCTCTTTAGAAGAAAAACCAGAGGATTTATAAAATGTTTACAATTCTACCAATAAAAGGTTTCATAGACCAGATTGATGGTTTTTACTGTGATGGTATTCATGCAGGATTAAAACCAAATGGAAACAAAGATTTAGGATTTATTTATTCAGATACACTTTGTGAAATAGAAGCAGTTTTTACTAAAAATAGATTTCAAGCTGCTCCACTTAAACATTATCAAATGTATGAAAAAGGTTTCCAGTCAAATTTTGTACTTATAAATTCAAAAAATGCAAATGCTATGACAGGACAAAGAGGAATTGATGATATAAATGAAATTTTCTCTTCTATAAATCATAATATTGTAAATCCAATTATGAGTTCAACTGGAGTTATAGGAAATCCTCTTCCAAAAGAGAAGATTATTGTTGGAGCTAACTCTTTTGATTTAAGTTCAAAAAGTGGGCAAAATCTATCAGAAGCTATTATGACAACTGATGCCTATCCAAAAACTTGTATGTATGAAGTAAAAATTGATGAAGAGAACTCATTTAAAATAGGAGCAGTTGCAAAGGGTGCAGGGATGATAAATCCAAACCTAGCAACAATGCTTTGTTTTATCTGTACTGATGCAGCTATTCCTAAAGAAGATATGAAAGAGCTTTTAAATGAAGCCTCACATACTTCATTTAATGCAATTTCTGTAGATGGTGATACATCTACAAATGATACAGTTCTTTTATTAGCTAATAAAAAATCAAATGCATATAACAAAGAGGCTTTTAAAGAGGTTTTAAAACTTGTGATGCATGATATGGCTATGTTAATGGTAGCAGATGGTGAAGGTGCTAAAAAAGCTGTTGCCTTTGAGGTAGTAGGTGCAAGAAGTGATGAAGAGGCAGAAACTGCAGCAAAAGCTTTATCTAACTCATTACTTGTAAAGACTGCACTTTTTGGGGAAGACCCAAATTTTGGAAGAATAGCTTCAACTATTGGTGCAAGTCAAATAGAGTGTGATGAAACAAAACTAACTATTTCATATAACGATGTAAAAGTTTTTGAAAAGGGAGTTATCCTTTTTGATGAAGTATGTGAAGCAAAAGCAGCAGAAGTACTTAAAAACTGTGAATATAAGGTTTTATGTGATATTGGAATAGGTGAGGGTAAATTTACAGCATATGGTTGTGACTTAGGTTATAAATATGTTGAAATTAATGCTGACTATAGAACTTAGATTTAAATACAATTAAGTCCTGGGGTGATATAATTATTTAATAAACCAATATAAGGATTGACAATGTTTCATGAATATAGAGAAGAGATAACTGAATTAAAACAAAAAGATGCACATTTCGCAAAAGTGTTTGAAAAACATAATGCATTAGATGAAGAAATCCAAGAAATGGAAAAAAATCATGCTGATCAATTCGAAGTTGAAAAGAAGAAAAAAGAGAAATTACAACTAAAAGATGAAGTTTATAATATCATCGTAAATTATAAAAAATAGAACAATCTATAATTTTATAGATTATTTTACAAAAAGGATGGGAGTTTTTGACTTTCATCCTTTTTTTTTGCTTAAAACTACCGAAAACTAAGCCTTTTTTAGATAAAATATCTAAATTTTAGAACAAAGGCATTTATTAATGGAAAACCTTTTTGAAAATCAAGACATAATCGATATTAATATAGAAGATAGTATTAAGAGTTCTTATTTAGATTACTCTATGAGTGTTATTATTGGTAGAGCACTACCTGATGCAAAGGATGGTTTAAAACCAGTTCACAGAAGAATCCTTTACGCAATGCATGATTTAAATATGAGCTCAAGAAGCCCATATAAAAAATCAGCAAGGATTGTTGGGGACGTAATCGGTAAGTACCACCCACATGGAGATAGCTCTGTTTATGATGCATTAGTAAGAATGGCACAAGATTTTTCAATGAGAGCACCATTAGTTGATGGGCAAGGTAACTTCGGTTCTATTGATGGTGATAATGCAGCAGCTATGAGGTATACGGAAGCTAGAATGACTAAAGTTTCTGAAGATATCTTAAAAGATATTGATAAAGATACAGTTAACTTTGTTCCTAACTATGATGATACTATGAGAGAACCAGATGTATTACCAACAAGAGTTCCAACTCTTTTATTAAATGGTTCAGAAGGTATTGCTGTTGGTATGGCAACAAAGATTCCACCTCATAACTTAGATGAGTTATTAGAGGCTATTCTTCACGTAATCGATAATCCAGAAGCTACTGCAGATGAGTTAATGCAATTTATTCAAGGTCCAGATTTCCCAACTGGTGGTACAATCTTTGGAAGAAGAGGTATTATTGATGCATATAATACTGGACGTGGAAGAGTAAAGATTAGAGCAAAACACCATATTGAAACTAAGGGTAAAAAAGAAGTAATCGTTTTAGATGAACTTCCATACCAAGTAAACAAATCGAGACTTATTGAGCAAATTGCAACACTTGCAAAAGATAAGCATATTGAAGGTATTTCTGAAGTTAGAGATGAGTCAGATAGAGAAGGTATTAGAGTTGTAATTGAGCTTAAAAAAGATGCAATGAGTGAAATTGTATTAAACAACCTTTACAAGTCAACTCCTATGGAAACTACATTTGGTATTATTCTTTTAGCTGTACATAACAAAGAACCAAAAGTATTTAATTTACCAGAGTTATTAAATGTATTCTTATCTCATAGAAAAACTGTAATTATCAGAAGAACAATTTTTGATTTAGAAAAAGCAAAAGCAAGAGCACATATCTTAGAAGGTCTAAAAATTGCATTAGACAATATTGATGAAGTAGTTAAAATTATTAGAGCTAGTGCAACTGATGCTGAAGCAAAAGAGAGCTTACAAAATAGATTTGGATTAAGCCCAATTCAATCACAAGCAATCTTAGATATGAGACTTGGAAGATTAACAGGTCTTCAAAGAGATAAGCTAGAAGCTGAGTACCAAGAGTTATTAACTCTTATTGCAGAGTTAGAAGCTATCTTAAAATCTGAAGATAAATTAAATGAAATTATCAGAGATGAATTATTAGAAATCAAAGAAAAATACTCTGAAGAGAGAAGAACTGAGATTGAAGATTCATATGACGAAATTGATATTGAAGATTTAATTCCAAATGAGCCAATGGTAGTTACTATTACTCATAATGGATATGTAAAAAGAGTTCCAATTAAATCTTATGAAAAACAAAGAAGAGGTGGAAAAGGTAAAGTAGCCGTAACCACTCATGAAGATGACTTCATTGAGAAGTTCTTCGTTTCAAATACCCATGATACCTTAATGTTCATTACGAATATGGGTCAATTATACTGGTTAAAAGTATATAGAATTCCAGAAGGAAGTAGATCTGCAAAAGGTAAAGCAGTAGTTAACTTAATCAACTTAAGAGCTGATGAAAAAATTATGGCTATTTTACCAACATCAGATTTCGATGAGTCTAAATCATTAGCATTCTTTACAAGAAATGGTATTGTAAAAAGAACATCATTAAAAGACTTCAGTAATATTAGATCAAATGGTGTAAGAGCTATTGTTCTTGATGATGCAGATGAAGTTGTAACAGCTAAGATTACAACAGTTGAAACTCAAAACCTAATGATTTTCACAAGCTTAGGTCAATGTATCAGATTTGATATTGAGAAAACTAGAGAGCAAGGAAGAACTACAAGAGGGGTAAGAGGTATTAAGTTTAAACATGATACTGACTTTGTAGTTGATGCAGAGATTATTGAAGATGACCAACATGAGTTATTAACAGTGTCTGAAAAAGGTATTGGAAAAAGAACAACTGTAGATGAATACAGACTTACAAATAGAGCAGGTTCTGGTGTTATTTCTATGAAACTTCACCAAAAAACTGGAAATGTAATTGGTGCTGTACTTGTAGATGAAACACAAGACTTAATGGCATTAACATCTATTGGTAAGATGATTAGAGTTGATATGCAAACAATTAGAAAAGCGGGAAGAAATACTTCTGGTGTAATCATTGTAAATGTAGATGCAAAAGACAAAGTTGTATCTATTGCAAAATGTCCAAAAGAACAAGATGAAGAACTAGATATTGAAAGTGCCGCTACTATGGATGGTATTGATTTAAATGAGTTCAATCTTACAGATAAAAGTGAAGAAACAAGTGAAAACCAAAACGATGGTTTAGATATAAACAATGACGAAAAAGGAAATGAATAATGAGAAAATTTAATGTAGCAGTCGTTGGTGCTACTGGTGCCGTTGGGGAAGAACTATTTAGAGTTTTAAAAGAGTATGATTTCCCTATCAATAACTTAGTTCCTCTAGCAAGTGCTAGAAGTGCTGGAGACAAAATCGAATATGCAGGAAAAGAGTATACAGTTTTAGAATTAACTGATACTGTTTTTGAAGAGCAAGAAGTAGATATTGCATTCTTTAGTGCTGGTGGAAGTGTATCTGAGAAATTTGCAAAATTTGCAGTAGATGCGGGTGCTGTAGTTATTGATAATACAAGCCACTTTAGAATGGATCCAAATGTTCCATTAGTAGTTCCAGAAGTAAATCCAGAAGATATTGCAAAATGGAGAGAAACAGGAATTATTGCAAACCCAAATTGTTCAACTATTCAAATGGTAATGTCATTGAAGCCATTAGATGAATTATATGGAATCAAAAGAGTTGATGTATCAACTTACCAAGCAGTATCTGGTGCTGGTAAAACTGGTATGGAAGAGCTTGTTAAACAAATGCAAGACTTCTTTGCCTTTAAATTAGATGAGTCTCAAAAAGATGCATTTGCTCACCAAATTGCTCTTAATGTAATTCCACAAATTGACGTAGCTCAACCAAATGGATTTACAAAAGAAGAGATGAAAATGATTAATGAAACTCAAAAAATCATGCACAAAGAGATTGCCGTAGCTGCAACTTGTGTTAGAGTTCCAGTATTAAGATCTCACTCTGAGTCTATCACAGTTACATTTGAAAATGATGTAGACGTAGACGTAAATGAAGTAAGAGAGTCATTAGAAAGATTTGAAAATGTTGAAGTTATTGATGATTTAGAAAACAATGCATATCCAATGCCAATCATCTCAACTGATACTGATACTACTTATGTAGGTAGAATTAGAAAAGATGTTTATTCTCCAAATGTAGTACACTATTTTAACGTAGCAGACCAAGTAAGAGTTGGAGCAGCAACAAATGCTGTAAGAATCGGACTTAAGTGGGTTGAAATGGAGAATGAAGCTTAATGATGGAAAAAATCTTTGAAGGTGCAATGTGGAAGTCAAGATATCTTGTTCTTCTTGCTGTACTTTTTGGATTATTAGGAGCAGTAGTACTATTTGTAATCGCTAGTATGGATATTTTTGTTGTAGCAAAATATGCATTTGATACGATAGTTACTAATGCTCATCCTGAAAACTTTCACGAAGATTTAGTAAGTGGTATTATTGGAGCAGTTGATTTATATCTAATTGCTGTTGTTATGTTAATCTTTTCATTTGGTATTTATGAACTTTTCATATCTCCTATAAAGCATATTCAAGAGATGCAAGATGAACAAAGAGTATTAACAATCACTTCACTAGATCAATTAAAAGATAAAATAGCAAAAGTAATAGTAATGGTTCTTGTTGTAAACTTCTTCCAAAGAGTTTTACATACAGAATATAATGGTGCATTAGAAATGCTTTATTTCGCACTTGCTGTTGCTGCATTATCAGTAGGACTTTACTTCTTAGGTAAAGTTGGTAAAAAAGAAGAAAAGAAATAGATTTTAAAGGTTAATAGATGTCAAAAATTTTTGTAGATGCATGTTTAAGAAAAGAGACTCCTTACACTCCTGTATGGATGATGAGACAAGCTGGAAGATATCTTCCAGAGTATATGGAAGTAAGAGCTCAAGCAGGTAACTTCTTAAACCTTTGCCACGACCCTAAAAAAGCTTGTGAAGTAACTATTCAACCACTTGATATTGTTGGTGTTGATGCTGCTATTTTATTTAGTGATATTCTTGTTATTCCAGATGAAATGGGAATGGATTTAGAGTTTATTAAAGGTTTTGGTCCTAAATTCAATGACCCAATTGAAAAAGAAGAGGATTTAGATAGATTAATTGGTGGTGAAGAAGCTGCTGATAAACTAACTTATGTTTATGAAACTATTAAACTTTTAAAACAAGAGTTACCAGAAGATAAAGCTCTTATTGGATTTACAGGTGCACCTTGGACTTTAGCAACTTATATGATTGAAGGACAAGGAACTAAAACATATAACATTTGTAAAAAAATGATGTATTCAAACCCAGAGTTTTTACATAGAATTTTAAGAAAAGTAACTGATGTAGTTAAGCACTATATGATTAAGCAAATTGAAGCTGGTGCTGATGTTGTTCAAATTTTTGATTCATGGGCTGCTGCAATTGAACCTGGAAAATATGACGAGTTCTCTTGGAAGTATATGGTTGAGATTGCTGAGTATATTAAAGAAAAATACCCAGAGATTCCAGTTATAATGTTCCCTAAAGGAGTAGCTGCATTTATCGAAAGAGGTGAAGTTTACGGAAACTTTGATGTATTTGGTGTAGATTGGGGAACTCCAATGGCACTAGCAAAAGAAAAACTTGGTGACAAGTATGTATTACAAGGAAATATGGAACCTTGTAGACTATACTCAAAAGAAGCAACAACACAGTGTGTAGAAGCTATTCAAAATGTAATGCAAGGTGAAGGTCATATCTTCAACTTAGGACATGGAATTTTACCTGATGTTCCAGTAGAAAATGCAAAACACTTTGTAGCAGAGTGTCAAAGAGTTTCAAAAAAGTAAATGTCTTATTCAAATAATATTATCTTTGGTCCTATTCCTTCAAGGAGATTTGGAATCTCTTTAGGAATAGACCTTTCCCCTTCAAAAAAACAATGTAATTTTGACTGTCTTTACTGTGAGCTTGAAAAAGCTAAAACAGTTGATGCTATGACAACTTATCCAAGTGTAGAAGAAGTAATCTCAGAAGTAAAAGCTTCTTTCGAAAAACATCCAAAAATTGATGTTATTACAATAACTGCAAATGGTGAACCAACTTTATATCCAGATTTAGAAAAATTAGTTGATGAACTTAATAAAATAAAGAAAGATGCAAAGACTCTTATTCTTTCAAATGGTAGTACAATCTATGATGAAAAGATTTACAAGGCACTTCTTAAAATTGATACTGTAAAGTTATCATTAGATTGTGTAAGTGAAAAGTGTTTTAAAAAGCTTGATAGAATACATGATGGAATTGATATTGAGAAAATAGTTGATTATATGGCTAAATTTAGCCAAGAGACTAATAATATACTTGTATTAGAGGTTTTATTTGTAAAAACACTAAATGACAAGGAAGAAGAGATAAAAGCTCTTTATGAGGCTATTAAGAAAATCAAACCACATAGAGTGGATATTGGTACAATTGATAGACCACCTGCATATAATGTAAAACCAGTATCTTTTGAGACTTTAGAAAATATTGCAAATATCTTTGAAGGTATTAATGTAAATATTGCTTATAAAAATAGACCAAAACTTGAATCAAGTTTCTCAGAAGAAGAAATAAAAGCAATGTTAAAAAGAAGACCTTTAACACAAGAAGACATAGATAATATGTTTGACAATGATAGTAAAATGAGTTTAGAAAAGCTATTAAAAAATCAAGAACTTACACTTGTAGATAGTAGTGGAGTTAAATTTTATAGAAAATTATAAAAATTATAAAAAATCACTTGACAAATCAAGTATTTTTTACTATAATTCCAACCCATTTAAGAGGAAGAATAGATTCCGGCATAGCTCAGTGGTAGAGTAGATGACTGTTAATCATTTGGTCCCTGGTTCGAATCCAGGTGCCGGAGCCACTTATCATTCTTTTAGATGAACAATTTTAAATTTTATATAGATTCCGGCATAGCTCAGTGGTAGAGTAGATGACTGTTAATCATTTGGTCCCTGGTTCGAATCCAGGTGCCGGAGCCACTATTTAAATTTAAAACTTTTCAAAACAAATTCCGGCATAGCTCAGTGGTAGAGTAGATGACTGTTAATCATTTGGTCCCTGGTTCGAATCCAGGTGCCGGAGCCACTTTTTAAAGCTTTTAGATATTTGAACTTAGGTTCTTTTATCTAGAAGCTTTTTTTTGCTCAAATTTTAATCAAAATTATCAAATCTAATTAAAAGCAACTTCTATTTACTTAATAAAATATGTGAATAAACAAAAACTTTTAAAATTTTTAACTTTTTATTTTAATAACTTAAATTAATAATATTGATATATTCATATTTTTTAAACATTAAAATCAATTTGTAATATAAAAATATACTTTATGCACTGTTTTATTTGGTTTTTCCCTTTAAGTATAGTTCCAAAAATATAAATAAACATTTTATTTATTATAATCAAAAATTATAACTTACAAAATCTCTTACCCTTGCTAACATACTTTTTTTGACTTCAAATTGGTAAACTTATTTTTACCTTTTTATTTATTATTAAATATTTTTTATTATAATTTTGCTCAAGATCTCTGTCAGAGATAGACACTATTATTTTTATATCTCTAAAATAATATCTGTTAACACTCCTAAAAATAGTCAACCTATTAAAACAACAACATAATAAATTTCAATGTTCAAAAAAGGATTATAATGGATAGACGTTCGTTTATTAAAAATGCCGCAACAGTTACAATTTTAACTTCATCAAGTGTTTCTTCTTTATTTGGAAGCAGTAAGCAAGAAGTAAAAATTGGTTATTTACCAATTACAGACCACTTAACTGTAATCGCTAGTAGTTTAGAAAAATATGACAATATGGTTTTAAAACCTATTAAGTTTTCTTCATGGCCTGAGTTAGCAGAAGCTTTAAGAGCAAAAGCTATTGATGGTGCCTTTGCTTTAACTCCTATTGGATTAGCTTTAAAGAAAAAAGGTACACCTATAAAAGCAGTATTAGCTGGACATAGAAATGGTTCTGTTATCACAGTAAAAAATTCTAATCAATTTAATAACGTAAAAGATTTAATTGGAAAAAATATAGCAATACCAAGTAGATTCTCTACTCATTATCTTTTAATTCATAAGTTATTAGAAGAGAATGGTATTAACCCAAATAAAGATGTAAGATTAATTGATATGTCACCTCCTGAGATGGTAAATGCAATGTCAACAGGAAAGATTGATGCATTTGTTGTAGCAGAGCCATTTGGGGCACAAGCAAACTCTCAAGATATAGGAAAAGTATTAGTATACTCAAAAGATGTATGGCAAGACCATGTTTGCTGTACTTTAAACTTAAGAGATGAGTTAATCAATAACTCTCCAATAGTTACACAAGAGTTAATCAATAAGTTTGTTTCTACTGCTGACTTTATTGGTAAAAACCCAAAAGATGCAGCAAAACTATCTAAAAGATATTTAGGTCAAAGACCTTCAATCATTGAAGATATCTTACTTTCAGAGCAAGAGATTGTTTCTTATAATGACTTAGTTATTTCAAATAGTGATTTAGACAGTACACAAGTACTTATGAAAAACTATGGTGTATCAGATATTATAGTTGATCCAAAGGATTATTTAGACTCTTCTTTTGCATTAAAAGCATATAACAAGGCTTAATAAGAATGAGAAACACTTGTTTAGGCATTCTTGGAATTTTTGTATTTGTTATTGGTTGGTATATTCTATCTTTAGGATATACTCCCAATCAACTACCTTCTCCACAAGATACGTATATAGCATTTTTAGAAATACTTGAAGATGGAACGTTATTTGAACACTTAATAGCAAGTTTAAATAGATTTGGTGTTGGTTATTTTAGTGGTGCAATATTGGGAATGATCATAGGTTTATTAGCAGGTAGGTATCTACTTGTATTTTCATTTTTTGATTCACTAGTTCAACTAATTAGACCAATTTCTCCTGTTGCATGGTTTCCACTTGCTGTACTTTGGTTTGGTATTGGTGATGCTCCTGCTATTTTTATTATTATATTAGCTACGTTTTTCCCTGTACTTTTATCTACAATTTCTGGTGTAAAACATGTTGACCCGCTTTTATTAAAAGTATCTCAAAATTTTGGTGCAAGTGAACTAAAAACATTTTTCAGCGTAATTATTCCTGCTTCTTTTCCTCATATTGTTATGGGATTAAATATTGGTATGGCAACAGCATGGATTCATTTAGTTGCAGGAGAGATGCTTGGAGCTCAGTCTGGACTTGGATATATGATTGTTGATGCTAGAAACTTCTTAAGGTCTGACTTGATTATTTGCGGAATGATTTTAATAGGAATTATTGGTTGGGTAATCAATATCCTTATGAAAAAATTTGAAAAATATGTTAATAAAAGATGGGGTGTAAGAGATGTCTAATATCATAATAAAAGATGTTGTAAAAAAATTTGTATCAAAAAACAAAGAAATAACAGCTCTTACAAAATCTTCACTGAACATAACTTCAGGAGAGTTTGTTTGTTTAATTGGACCTAGTGGTTGTGGTAAAACAACTTTGCTTAATATGCTTGCAGGATTCTTGGCTCCAAGTGAAGGTGAAATATTTATTGATGAAGAGAAAGTAAGTAAACCAAACTCAAAAAGAGTAACTATATTTCAAGAGTATGGATTATTACCTTGGAAAAGTGTTTTAGAAAATGTTTTATTTGGACTAGAGTGTATCAAGGTAGAGAAAAACAAAGCTAAAGCCTTAGCAACACATTATATAAATCTTGTTGGCTTAACAGGAAATGAAAATCGTGCAGTCTCTGAATTATCAGGAGGTATGAAACAAAGAGTATCTATTGCAAGAGCACTTGCTGTTAAACCCTCTGTATTATTTATGGATGAGCCATTTGGTGCATTAGATGCCTTTACTAGATACAAAATTCAAAATGAGTTATTAAAAATATGTAAAGAGGATAATCCCACAGTTGTTTTTGTAACCCATGATATTGATGAAGCAGTATATTTAGCAGATAAAGTTGTAGTAATGGAGCCAAGTCCTGGAAGAATTGAAGATGTTATAAATATCCAATTAAGTCATCCACGAGATAGAACTTCTATAGAGTTTGAAGAGGTTAGACACCAAGTGTTTGAGTCTTTTAAAAAAGCTAATGACGATAGTTTGAAAGGTTAGATTATGACAATATCATTTGCAGGAAAAGGTGGTGTTGGTAAAACAACTATTTGTTCACTATTAAGTTTATACCTAGATAAAAAAGGCTTTAGAGTTTTATCTATTGATGCAGACCCAGATGCAAACCTTTCTGTTGCCCTTGGTGCAAACTATACCAAACCACTTTCAACTCAAAAAGAGCTTTTAAAATCTATTGTAAATAATCATAAAAATGGTTTACAAGGTTTTTATGAATTAAATACAACTGTAGAAGATGTAGTTGCAACTTATGGTGATAGCTGGGGAGATAATAGCAAAGTTCTAACTTTAGGGTGGAGTAAAAATGGTGGTGAAGGTTGTTATTGTGTAGAAAACACTGCCTTATCTAGTTTGATTCGTTCTGTTGATAAAAATGATTTTGATTTTATTATTATTGATGGAGAAGCTGGCTTAGAACACTTAAGTAGGGGTGTTTTTGCAACTTCTGATTTACTTGTACTTGTTTATCAAATGGGAAGAAGAAGTGTACAAACAGCAAAAGATGCAAAAAAACTTGCTAGTGATTTAGGAATCAAAAATATAAAAAATGCAATTAGTGGATACAAAGATGATGAATTGAAAATCTTTGAAGAGATTTTTGATGAAGAGTTTTCTATCAAAATACCACAACAAGATAATATAAGACAAAAAGATATCTTGGGAGAAAAGCTAGCACTAAACCATATAATTGAATATGAGTTTGAAACATTTTTGAATAATTTAAAGGTTAAAAATGATTAATCCAAAAGAAGTGAGAAAACTAACAAAATCTTTTCCTTCAAAACAAGATGTGATGCAACATACACCTGACAAAGGTGTTGTTACGATGCTTAAATTTTTTGAAGAGAAAAATATAGAAACCTGTTTTGATAGATTTGATGCACAAACTCCAAATTGTGCTTATGGTCTAACTGGTGTTTGTTGTAAAGCCTGTCATATGGGACCATGTAAAATCACACCAAAATCTCCAAGGGGAATATGTGGGGCAGATGAAGATGTTATTGCCTCAAGAAATATTTTAAGATGGATGGCAGGTGGTGTATCATCTCATGGTGCTCGTTCTAGAGAGATAATTCTAAATCTTAAAAGAGTTGCCCAAGATAAAGATGAAAGTAAAATTCTAGGTAAAGAGAAACTAATTGGAGTTTCAAAAGCTTTTGAAATCTATGATGAAAATAAAGACTTATGTACCTTAGCTGATGAGGTTTGTAATATTTTATTAGATGATTTATCTAGACCATATACAGATGAATTCAAAACTATTAAAGCCTTTGCTCCAAAGTATAGAATAAAACTATGGGAAGATTTAGAAATCATACCAATAAGTACATATCAAGAAGTTTTTGAAGCACTTCATAGAACAGGTATTGGTACAGATGGTGATTGGGAAAACCTTATGCAACAAATGCTTAGATGTGGATTAGCATTCTCATTTGGTAGTGTTATGGGTGGCTCAATTGCTATGGATATACTTTATGGTATGCCAAAAGTTAGTGAAGTTGATACAAATTTCAATGCTTTAGAGCTTGATTATGTAAATATTGCTGTTCATGGACATTCACCTACATTAGTTCATTCAGTTGTTGCTTTATCAAGAGATGAAGAGTACATTAAAAAAGCAAAAGCAAATGGTGCAAAGGGAATAAAGATATATGGTATTTGTTGTAGTGGCTTATCAGCAAACTACAGACAAGGTGATGTTTCTCCTTTATCAAACTCTATTGGAGCTGAACTTGTTATGGGTACAGGAGCATTAGATGCTTGGGTTGTAGATGTTCAAGACATCTATCCATCAATTATGGATGTTGCAGAGTGTTTCCATACAAAAGTTATCACTACAAATGACTCAGCAAGACTTCCTGGTGCTATTCATATAGGACTGGACCATTATCATAGCAACTTAGATGAAATACCAAAATTAGCAGGTCAGATACTTGATGTTGCAATAGACAATAGAAAAGAGAGAGTTGAAGGCAATCTATTTATTCCTCAAACATCTGCAAAAGCACAATTAGGATTTAGTGTAGAGTCATTATTCCAAAAATTTGGTGGCGGAGATAAACTACTTGAAAAACTAAAAAGTGGTGAAATAAAAGGAATTGTTAATTTAGTTGGATGTAATAATCCAAAGGTTATGTATGAAAAAACAATTTGTGATGTTACAGACCATCTTTTAAAAAACAATATATTAATTTTAACAAATGGTTGTGCTTCATTTCCTCTTCTTAAATTAGGTTATTGTCTTCAAGATGCAAAAGAGAAGTGTGGTGAGAGTTTAGCAAAGATTGTTGAAGAGATTGATATTCCACCAGTACTACATTTTGGAGAATGTTTAGATAATGCTCGAGCTTCAGGATTATTTAGAGCCTTAAGTGATTTATCTCAACTTGAAACTAAACAGATGCCATTAGCATTCTCTTCACCAGAATGGAGTAATGAAAAAGGTATTGGTGCAGCTTTAGGTTTTAGACTTATGGGATTTAACTCATACCATTGTGTTGAACCTCCAATATCTGGATCTCAGAATCTAAGTAACTATTTTTATGAAGATTCAGTAAATGTAATTGATGCAAAGATGGTTGTAAATAGAGACCCACTTGAATTAGCTAAAACTATAGTAAACGATATAAATACTAGAAGAAAAAATATTAATTGGGATTAAAGCAGTTTTAATCTTTTATTTGTGGCTCCAAATTTTGGAGCCACTTTTTTACTTATTTTAGTTTTTATGAAGAACAACTAACATGAGAAACCCCAGCTATACCAAAGAAGCCTGAGTCTTTTTTAGCATAATATTTAGTTTCTATCTCAAGTGTTTGTTCTGAATATGGGTTTGTCATTATCTCTTGTAGTTTATTTACAAGATTGTAATTTCCTTGTTCAGCTTCTTTATACGTAGGAACTAATATCCACTCCCTTAGAGTATACTTTGGATTTATAAGCTTCATTTGTTTTGAAAGCTCTTCTTTTTCTTCACTTGAATTTATGTTTAGTAAAGTGTTCCATTTTTCTAGCCATCTATTCCATTTTGATTTTATAACTTCATTTTCAATCTTAGTATAAAAACTTTTTTCAAGCTCTGTTATATCTTTTGGTATATTTGATAACTCTCTAAAGAATATAGTGTAGTCAACTTTTGTTTCAATCATTAGATTAATAAGTTCATCAAAAAGTTTAGAATCAAACTTTTTAATACCTAATTTACTTACCCACATTTTTTCAATTTTTGATTGCATAATTTTAGGAAAATTAACTTCTATTTTTTCAAGTTCATTTATTGATTCTAGGTTTGAGATAATTAGTGGTTTTAAAGCAGAACAAAATGATTTGAAATTCTTTTGTGCTGCTTGTGGTTGATTGAAAAAAGAAAAATGCATACCTCCACCAGTCCACGGCTGATAGTTTGGTTCAAACATATCTATAAAACCAAAAGGCCCATAATCAAGTGTAAATCCACCAGCTGCACAGTTGTCACTATTGAAGTTACCTTGGCAGTATCCTACTCGTATCCAGTTAGCTACTAAAGAAGTAAGTCTATCTTGGAACTGTTTAGCTAGTAGAAGCACCTTTTTTTCTAAATCTAAATTAGCATCTATAGTTTCATTATATTCTCTATCAATTAGATGTAAAACTATCTCTTCTAGCTCTTTTAAAGCATTTTTGTGTTCATGTTTTCTAGCTCTTCTTCCAAAAAGTTCAAGTTGCCCAACTCTTATAAAAGAAGTTGCAACTCTTGTAGTAATAGTAACATCTTCTTCAATCATAACTTCAGGGTCTCTTGAATGAGAATCATCTCTAAACCATGGTCTTTGTACTTGTTCTTCTTTTGATGTAAATAGTGTCAATGACCTTGTTGTTGGAACACCTAAAGAGTGCATATGTTCTTGGGCTAAAAACTCTCGTACACTTGATCTTAAAACTGCTCGCCCATCTGCACCTCTACAGTATGGTGTTCTTCCAGCACCTTTTAGTTGAAACTCCCATTTTTTGTTATTTAAAACTGCTTCAAAAATAGAGATTGCTCTTCCATCACCATACCCATTTCCTGTTTGAAAAGGGCATTGTGCATAATACTCATTTCCATAAATAGATAGTGCATATCCTGTAGCCCAACCTTTAGTTCTCATAGGACTTGGTATATTTGATAAATTTCCTGAAAACATTTTTATAAAGTTCTCTTCTTTTAGAAGATTTTCATCTAAACCTAATTGTTCAAAAAAGTTTTTACTATGTGAAATATATATTGGGTTTTTTATTGCAGTTGGCTCAACGTTTACATAGTGTCCAGAAAATACTTCCCTAGGATTTTTATTTTCCCCGTGAAATTTTTCATCAGGGTCACTAGTAAGGTTTTCTACAAAAGAGTAGTTACTAGTATTTGCTAATTTTTCAAAGTTATTTATATTTTTATTCATTTTTATTAATCCATTAATCTAGTTAATAAGATTTTTAACATAACTATTTGAAATACATAGAAAAATTAGCATTTAAAAATTTTTATTAAGTGAAAAGTAAACCTTATTCACCAAAAAGCACATTCTCCTTTTGATGAATAATCTTTGATGTAAAAAGGCTTACAACCAAAATAGTTAGTATTGGTATTAATAAAAAGTAAAGTAGCAAAATATCTGCTCTAAAATCCCAGTAGGACTCAAAAAGTAAATCACTTATAAAATAAGAACCAACACTTCCTAAAACTATTCCTAAAATGCTAGCCGTAAGTGAAATAAGACCAAACTCCAGTAAAAAAGAGTTTTTAATAGTCTTATTTTTTATACCAATCATTTTTAGTCTAAGGATATTGTTTTTTTGTAAGTTCATTTGATATTGAATAATAATAAAACTCATAAGTAAACCAATAAATACAGAATACAAGCTCATCTTTTCAGTGATTGATGAAACATCTTTTACCACAGTTGCAAAGGATTCAAAAAGGTTTTTAACATCTATAACAGTAAGACTAGGAAACTTATCTGTAAGATTTAAAAGCATTTTTGTTGCATCATACTCTCCTGTAGAGATAGTTGCTAACATAGTTTTTGGAGCATCATTTATAGCTCCTTCTTGAAGTAGTAAAAAGAAGTTTGGAGTAAATTCAGTCCATTTTACTGTTCTTATATTTACAACTTTGGCTTCAAGTTCAAGTCCTAAAACATCAAAAACTACAGTATCTCCTAGGTTGATACCTCTTCTTTTTGCATATCTTTTTTCTACACTTAACTCAATAGGCTTAGAAAAGTCACTTGAATCATATACTCCACTAAACTCTCTTCCTTCTATAATCTGTTCACTTGGCTTTAAATCATTTCTATATGATAGATTTACAGCTGAGTTTCTAGCATTTTCACCTTTTTGTGATTGTTCTTTTCCATTTATTTTAAGAACTCTTGCTCGTATCATAGGAGCTACATTTTCTAGTTTTGCTCCTAGTTTTTCTACTTGCTTATTTATATCTTTTAGTTGTTCTTCTTTTGCATCTACTACAAAAAATCTAGGTCTCTCTTCTACACTTTTTGTTAAAACATTCGATAAAGAACTTCCTACTTGAGGAATAAGACTAAAAAATGCTGTACATAAAAGTATTGCAGTAAATAGTGTAAGTGAAGTTCTTTTTTGTCTTATGATATTTTTTAAAGCTAGTGATAAAGCTAGATTATCAAGGTGTCCAGTAAAATCAAATCTTTTTAATAAAAAAGAACCTATTGTAAAAAGTAGGACGATTATTACAAGTACACTAAGAGCAAAGAAAAAGCCTATATATTTAGAAGGGGTAACAAAGTGTGAAAGCACAAGTAAAAAGCCTACAAAGGGAAGAAAACTTAAGATAACTCTTGAAAGTTTTCTTTTTTGCCTTTGAACTAATGGCAAGATTAGAGGAAGTCCTATAGATAAACTCAATACAAAAAGTACAATAGCAGATTTTACAAAGAACATATAGTCTAAAGAAAAGTCAAAACTAAAGTCAATATATTTTTGAATAAATGGCCCTATAAACTGAGATGATGCAGTTATAAAAGTAAATACTAAAACTGTAGCTATACTTATAAGTACAAAAAGATGAAGTAAATAAGTCATAATAAGATTTCTCTTGCTAACTCCAATATCATTTAATACATAAATATCATCTTGATGTTTTCGCAAAAATCCTGAGTAAAGATATATAAGCCCAACAAGACCTAAGAAAAATGAGATTAAAGATACAAGGGACAAGAAGTTTGTCAAGAAGTTTAATACTGCTATTAGTCTATCTCTTCCATCATTTGGTGATAAAACCCTAAGTGTTCTATCTAGTTGTGCTTCTATTTGTTCTTCTAGGACTTCTAGTTTATCATTACTTAGGTTTTCTTCAAAGAGGTAGTTCAGTTTGTATCTTGCAGTTGAGCCAAATTTTAAAAGTTCACTTCTTTTTAAACCTTCAGAACTTAAATATACTTTTGGCATAAAACCACTAAAGCTAATATTCTTTAAACTATCTTCTTTAATAACTTTTCCTATAGTATAGTCGTTACTTCCTATTTTTAGAGTATCATTTGCTTTTAGTTCAAGTAGGTCTAAAACTTCTTGATATACCCAAACTTCATTCTCTTTTGGTAAGGTTTGTCCTTTTGGATAAGTTGAGTTATCATTAAAAGTTAAACCACCATAATATGGAAAACCTTCGTTTATTTGAACAAGTTCCATTAGTCTTGCTCTTTTAGAGGAAGCTACCATACTTACTGTTGATATACCTTCATCATAAGCTTTTATTTGTGGAAGTAGGGCCTTTACTTTCTCTTTTTGTATGTCTCTGATTGGAAACCTTGAAGATACAACTAAATCAGCTCCAAGTAAACTTTTTGCTTTTTCATCAAGGGATGTATCTATACTTGTTTTAAAAAACTGTAAATAAGACAGCGATGCAATAGCTAAACAAAAGTTTAGTATAAATATAAAACTAAAAGATTTAGACCTTTTTAAAGCCTTTGAAACTAGTTCAACAACTAACATTTCTTTAGATTTCCTGCAATTAGTTCATAAGTTTCTTTACATCTGGCTGCTACATCTTTAGAGTGAGTTACCAAAATCAAAGTAGTGTTGTTTTTTTTGATTAGTTCAAAAAGTTTATCCATAACAGCTATTCCTGTCTCTTCGTCTAAGTTTCCGCTTGGTTCATCTGCAAGTATTACCTTTGGATTATGGATTAAAGCTCTAGCTATAGCAACACGTTGTTTTTCTCCACCACTTAACTGTGATGGTAAGTGGTCAACTCTATGACCTAAGCCTACACTTTCTAATAGTTCAATAGCTTTTTCTTTTGCATTTTTTATACCACAAACCTTTGCTGGAAGCATTACATTTTCTAGGGCATTTAAGTATGAAACTAAATGAAAGTTTTGAAAAACAAAACCTATATTTGTTGCTCTAAAGTCATTTATATTTTCTTCTTTCATATCTTTATACGAAACATTATCAAGTAAAATATCTCCATCATTTGGTTTGATAATACCAGAGATTAGTGAAAGCAAGGTTGATTTACCACTTCCAGATTTTCCCATGATAGCAACTCTTTGTGCCTTTTTTACATGGAAGTTTAAATTATCATATATCTTAACTTCTTGTGCTCCTTGAATATATGATTTTTTTAGTGCTTTAATTTGTAACATTATAGTTCTTCCTTTAGAAACTTGAATACTTCTTTTGCCATGATTTCATGACCCTTTGCATTTGGATGTATCCCATCTGCTTGATTTAGTCCTTGAACTCCTGCCACATCTTTTAATAAAAATGGCATAAATTTAAGCATGTACTTCTCTTTTAGTTTTAAATACATATTTGCAAACTCTTTTGAGTAAGTAGGTCCATAGTTTGGTGGAATAAGCATACCAGCTAATAATACTTTTGCATTAGCTTTTTTTGCATGGGAGATTATCTCTTCTAGGTTTTGTTGACTTTGTGTAAGGTTTAATCCTCTAAGTCCATCATTTGCTCCAAGGGCAATAAAAACAATGTCAGGCTTTCTTTTTAGATACCATTTTAGTCTAGATAGAGCATCACTAGTAGTAGAACCACTTACTCCACCATTTATAGCTTTGATATTTTTATTTAGATTAGTTTTTGCTAATTCTTGTACTAAACTTGGATAGGCTTCACTTTTTGATACTCCTAATCCTTCTGTTAATGAGTCTCCTAAAAACAAAATTGTTTTAGTACTAGTATTTGCAAATAAAACTTGTAGCGTGATTATAAATAGGATAAAAATTGTCTTTTTCATGCTGAATACTAGCAAAAGATAATGGGCAAGTCAATTAAGTTTAAGTAGATATAATTTCTTTTCAATTAACTATAATAAAGGTATCTCTTTGAATATAAAATTAAAAAAATGGATTTTTATAGCACTGTTTCTTGTGATATTGTATTACACTTTTATCGTAAATACATTTTTAACTCTATCAGTTATTTTTGGTTTAATTGTAGCCGTTAAACTTTATAAACTTTATTCAAAAAAGAAATTAAATAAATTAGTAGCTTCCAAAGAGCTTTTTAGAGAAAGCTATTTAGGTCACTTTATTGTTCTAGTTGCAAAGGTAGCAAAAGCAGATGGAAGAGTAGATGAATTAGAAGCTCAACTTATTGGAATGATGTTTGATGATATCTCAAAAGTTTTTGATGAAAAAGACAAAGCTAGAGGTATCATGAAAGAGATTTTCAATAAAGAAAAAGAAACAATAGATGACACACAACAAATAGCAAATTCTTTAAACAAACTTCTTGGAAAAAGCATCTTAAAAAGAAGACAGTTTATTAGCTTTTTAATTCAACTTGCCTTTATAGATAATGGTATTAGTAGTGATGAAGATAAGATCTTAAGAGTTATTGCAAAAGAGTTACAAATCTCAGATGAGGTATATAACTCTATAGTTAGTACTTTAGAGCAAAAAATGCAAAATAATAAAGACTCTATGACTCCAAGTAAAGCCTATGAAGTCTTAGGAGTAAAAGAGAGTGATGATATGAATACTATTAAAAAAGCTTACAGAAAACTTGTAAGAGAGTATCATCCTGATATTATTAGTTCACAAGATAAAGATGAGTCATATATGGAAGAAGCAACAGCTAAAACCCAAGAGATAAATCAGGCTTATCAAGTTATTAAAAATTTACGTTCTTAAGGAGTATTAATGGATTATGAAAAGTTTGCCCAGTTTAGCCCTTGTGATTATGCAGGACCAATAAAAAGAGAGAGTTTTATGGATGCTGGTATGAAACAACTTTGGGTGGATATACCAAGAATTTCAGGACCTGCATTTACTGTAAATATGGTTCCTGGAGATAACTTAGCACTTCATAGAGCTATTTATGAAGCACCAAAGGGTTCAATTATAGTAGCTCAAACTAACTCTATGGATTATGCAGTTTCTGGTGGAAATGTTTGTGCTATTGCTCAAGGGCTTGGGATAAAAGGTTTTGTAATAGATGGTGTAGTTAGAGATATAGGAGAAGTAAAAGAGATTAAGTTTCCTATTTTTGGTAGGGGAGTTCATCCTATGCCTGGAACTAAAAAAGCTGTTTTACCCCTAAATACTCCAATCGTAGCTGGTGGTATTGCTGTAAATCCTGGTGATATTATAGTTGCTGATGAAGAGGGAATTGCTGTTATTGCTAAAGAAAAAGCTGAAGAAGTTTATAATCAAACAAAAACAAACGTAGAAGCTGAAAAAGAGATGGGCTTTGAAAAATGGGCACAAAATCATAGAAAGAAGATAGACTCTTTTTATGAATAAAAGAGCCTATTAAAAAATCATTTAACCAATTTTAATACATCTCATTGTTAGATTTCCAGAAATTATTTCATCATGAAAATGCTCTACTTTATCATCAGAGTTTATACATGCTGCACTATAAAGTAGGGGAATATAATGGTCATCATAAGGATGAGCAATAGTAAACAATGGATGTTCTTTTATATTTATAAGTTTTGAACTCTTTTTAAAATTAAAAGCATCTTTTACATATTCATCAAAAGATAAAGCCCATGTATCTATTTCTTGGGCATTAGGATTTGTTAATCTTAGATTGTGAGTAACACTACCGCTTCCAATAATTAAAACACCATTTTCTCTTAGAATACTAAGTATCTTACCTAATTTAAAGTGTTGCTTATAAGTTAAAGTATTGTTAATAGATATTTGAAAAGTAGGGATATCGGCTTTTGGATACATGTGTCTTAAAATACTCCATGCACCATGGTCTAAACCTCTATCTACAGTTGGAGCTTTTATTTTATTTGATATACTATTTGCTAAAGTAGGGTTTCCTTTAGGCTCATAAACTATATCATATAATATATCAGGGAAGTTATAAAAATCATATATAGTTTCTTGTTCTTCTGCGTTTGATACAAGAGTTTGGTTCTCGTACCAGTGGGCTGAAATCACTATAATTGCTTTTGGTTTTTCAAAAGTTTTAGATATGTTTTTTAGTTTTTTTGTATAACTATTATCTAAAATAATATTCATAGGGCTTCCATGACTTATAAAAAGTGCAGGCATTTTCTTTTTTGTTTTATTACTTGCAAATAGTGGTGAAGATAGTAATAAGGTTGTGAACTTAAGGAACTCTTTTCTAGTCATTTAAACTCTTTCCTACTTGTTTTGATAACTTTTGGGCTAAAGCTAGTAATTCTTCTTTTTCATTTAGTCCATCAATAAATCTTTGTGGAATATTTTTTATTCCAACTTGTGCTCCAACTAAAGCTCCTGTTAAAATTGACCTTGCTTGATTTTGTCCTCCTCCATTCAATGAGTGTAAAATTGCTGATTCAAAGTCATTATTAAATCTTGCTGCAAGATAATAGCAAGCTGGAAGCATATGATAAATAGCACAGGGCATACCATATACTAAAGATACTTTCCATGCTGGTTCAATTTGTATTTGTGGGTCTTTGGCTGCTTTTGCTATAAAGGATGGAGAAAGTAGGGCATCAGGAGATGCAAATAATCCAATATTTGATGGGTCTTTACTTCCAGGTTTTGGTGGTTGAAAATTATCAGATGTAACTGCATGAAAAGGTAGTTGTTTTGTTTTTACAAGTTTCATTAATTTATTTGAAATATCTTCATCTAGCTTTTCACCTTGAATTAGTTGAGCTAAAATAGCTCCATATGCAACTGTCATCGAACCAACAATATCATCAACTTGTGTTAAAAATGTATTATGAGAAATTGATTTTGCTAACTTTTGTGGCTCGTATGCATATCTTACTGCTAATGCTAGAGTTCTTTCAATTGCTTCAGTTGTATCAGCTTGGCTTCCTACTTCACTCCAGTCAAGTTTTTGTTCAACTCTTTGTCTATAGACTTCTCTAATTGATTGTGAAGTATATCCTCCTGGTCCATGAGTTGGAATGCCATCAATTTTTGTAAATAATTCTTCATCAATCTTTTTACAAAAATCTTCTTGATCATAGCCATTATTATCTAAAATAGAATTTATCATTAATTTTAGTATAAAACCTGCTTGAGATGAGTCACCAGCTTTTTGATTTTCGTGGTATCTTCCTTTTTTAGGAGTAGTATAATCTGTTATCCATGTTCCATAATCTTTGTATTGTTCTTCTAAGTCATAATACCAGTGACAACCTAATGCTAGTGCATCTCCAATAAATGCTCCAATAATTGCACCTTGTGCTCTTTCTTTTGTAGTTATTGCCATAATTATCCTTTTAAGAATATTTGTATTTTGAGTATAGTACTAATTAGTAGTAATGTCAATAGTAGTATTGGTTAGAAATTAATATATCTTAAAATTTAAAAGATTAGGGGGGAATATCAAGCTTTAAAAAGCTTGATATTTTGATAAAGTTATTTGTTTAGTTGTTGTGCAACAAGTTGATTTACAACTTTAGGATTTGCTTTTCCACCTGTTGCTTTTAATACTTGTCCTACAAAGAAACCTGAAAGTTTTGTATTTCCATTTTTAAACTTCTCCAGGTTATCTGGATTTTTTGCAATAACTTCATCAATAATAGGTGAAATTACAGCAGGGTCACTGATTTGAATTAAACCTTTGTCTTCAACTATTTGTTTTGGACTTTTTCCTGATTCACTCATTTCTTCAAAAACTTGTTTTGCAATCTTTGTTGAAATAGTTTCATCATCAACCATTTTAATAAGCTCAGCGATATCTGAAGCATTAAACTTAAGTTCAGAAATAGATTTTTCTTTTAATTGTTTAGCTACATCATTTGCAACAATATTAGCTAAAGCTACAGGACTATCTAAATGTTTTAGAGTTTCTTCATAAAAAGAAGAAAGTTTTTCATCTCTACATAAAATATTTGATACTTCTGAGTTTAGTTTTAACTCTTTAGTATACTTTTCAAATAATGCTTCTTGCTCTTTTGTTAGAGGAGCTGCTTCCCCATCTATTTGAACTTTTTTAGGCTCTTGTTTTTGAGTAGGTTTTGGTTTATCATCTTCTTTTTTACTCTTTTTAGCCCAAGAGTCTTTTAATGATACAATCTTATTAAATACAGGAGCTTCATCTGTATAATCAATTGGGTCTTTGTAGAAATAACCTTGTCTCTCAAACTGGAATCTTTCATCTACATCATCTTCAATTACAGCTGGTTCTACAAGTGCATCTTTGATAATAGAAAGAGAATCAGGGTTTAAATCATCTAATCCTTCTGGGGCTTCATTTTTATAAAGTCTATCATAAAGTCTAACTTCTATGTTTTTTGCTTTACTTGCACTTACCCATTGAATAGCACTTTTTACTTTGATATCACTTGTATCACTTCCACTTTTTGAGTCTTTATAGTATTCGGCTTTAATTTCAATGATTTTCCCACTTGCATCTTTGATAACTTCTTTACAAGAGATGATATAACCATGTCTTAATCTTACAGGTTGAGTAGGAGTAAGTCTATAGTATCCTTTTGGAGGATTTTCATTAAAGTCTTCTCTCTCTATAAAAAGCTCTTTTGTAAATGGTATTTTTCTAGAACCTTCTTTTGGAACATCATGGGGATAATATGAGGCTTCAATCTCTTCACCTTCTCCTTCATAGTTTTCTATAGTTACTTTAAGTGGGTCTAACACACACATAACTCTAGGAACTTTTTGATTTAAATCGTTTCTAATACAATATTCTAATTGTGCAACATCAACCATTGAGTTTGCTTTTGCAATACCTATTTGATCACAGAAGTTCAGTATAGATTCCGGAGTATATCCTCTTCTTTTATATCCAGCAATTGTTGGCATTCTTGGATCATCCCAACCACTTACATAATTACCTTCAACTAGTTCAAGAAGCTTTCTTTTACTCATTACAGTATAGTTAATTCCAAGTCTAGCAAATTCATGTTGATATGGTCTTGGTGGAGTAAGTTCTAAAGTATCTAATACCCAATCATAGATATCTCTATTGTTTTCAAACTCTAAAGTACAAATAGAGTGAGTAACACCTTCAATATAATCAGATAAACAATGAGCAAAATCATACATAGGGTAAATACACCATTTATCACCAGCTCTAAAGTGGTGTGCATGTCTAATTCTATATAAAAGAGGGTCTCTCATTTTCATATTAGCTGCGCTCATGTCAATCTTTGCTCTTAATACATGTTCACCATCTTTAAACTCACCATTTTTCATTTTTTCAAATAGTTCAAGGTTTTCTTCTACTGTTCTATTTGCATATTGGCTTCTTTTACCAGCTTGTGTAACAGTACCTCTTAGTTCTCTCATTTCTTCTTCGTTTATACTATCAACATATGCTTTTTCTTTTTTGATAAGTTCTACAGCATAGTCATATAGTTTTTGGAAATAATCAGATGTAAAATATACTTCTTCACCCCAGTCAAAACCAAGCCATTGAACAGCATCTTTTAAGGCTTCTACATATTTTGTATCTTCTTTTGTTGGGTTTGTATCATCCATTCTAAGGTTACAGTGACCATTATAATCACGTGCAATACCAAAGTTTATACAGATAGATTTAGCGTGTCCAATATGAGGAAAACCGTTTGGCTCAGGAGGGAATCTTGTAACCACCTCATTATATTTGTTTGATTTTAGGTCTTCTTCTACTATAACACGTAAAAAATCTTTGCTTTCATTCATTATTATTAAACCTTTGATTTTGTAACTTTTAAGGTAGTTATTTTATCTAATTAGTGCTTATAAATGTTCAATATAGTTTATTTTAGTAAATCACAGTTTTTTTCATCTTTTATTTGTACTTCTACAATACGGTTATGTTTGTTAATTTCTAATTGACAACACTCTAAAAGCATCTCTTTTAATATCTTTCTTCCTCTTTGAACTCTTGACTTTGCACCAGAGAGTGATATTTGCTCATCATTTGCAAGTTCTTGTTGAGATTTATTTTCTATTTCTGTAAGTTGTATGGCATTTTTATATTTTGAAGGAAGCTTTTCGATTAGAAATCCTAGACATAAAGAGAGTTCTTCATTTATTCTCTCATCTGAGTCAATTTCAAAAGGTTTCTCTACCCAATCAGGTATCTCTTTTATATCTTTATTTGTACGATAAAAGTCAATTATGGTATTTCTTGTAATTTGATATATCCAACTTTTTAGTTTTGTAAAATCATTTAAAGTATGCATTTTAGAATGAATTTTTATAAATACTTCATGTAGTATGTCTTTTGCCATTTGTTTATTAGAAACTTTACTACTAATAAAGCCAAGAAGTTGTTTATGATACTCTTTCCATACCTCTTCAGTTGTTTTATCCATAATGACTCCTTAGTTAAATAATTATATCTAAAAGATTTGTACATAAAATAAGTATACGGCTAAGACTATTAACAATGAACCCATTATAAAATTAAGCAGTTTTAAGTGCTTTTCTATTTTAAGTAAATAACTAATTTTTTCTCCTATATATCCCCAGAATATTAAACTTAAGTAGCAAATAAAAAAATAAATAAAAATAAAACTATAAAGATTAAAATCAGAAGAAGAAAAAAGTGATACACCTGACATTGAAGCAATCCAAGCTTTTGGATTAAGCCATTGCATCAAAAAACCTTCATAGAAGTATGGAGTTTTCTTTTCCTTATTATTTATCTCAATATTCCCCGTTGAGTTAATAATTTTATATCCTATGTATATTATAAATAAGGAGCTTAAGAAGGTTAAAGAAGAAAAAAACAGACTCTTTTTTTCTAAAACTGTATTAAAACCCAACCCAATCAATACTAAAAGTAGGGTAAAACCAATAGTTGCTCCTGATATAAAAGCAAATGTTTTTTTAAAACCATTATTTATACCAGAGTTTACGATTACTATATTTACAGGTCCTGGAGTGATTGACATTATAAGAGAGAAGGTGCACATAGCTAAAAATAGACTCATAATTATCCTTTATTGTTCATTTATATAAGTAGACGAAGAAAAATACAAAAAGATGCAAAACTATGATTTTACATACGATTATGATGAGAAGATGAAGACTTTTTCTCTATATATTAAGTACACAAAAAAACTGTATAATCTTTTTAAAATTAATAAGGCAAGTTTTGAAAGAAAAATTAAAAAAATATTTAAAAGAGATTATTGTTTTTGTTGTTGTGTTAACTATTGCTGCAAATGCTTTTAGTTATTATCGTTCACAAGATTTAAATAAAGAAAAATTAGATTTGCAAACTGTTACATTATTAGATGGAAGTTTATATACTCTTCCTAGTGATAAACCTGTACTTCTTCACTTTTGGGCAACTTGGTGTCCAACTTGTAAATTTGAAGCTTCAAATATAGAAAAAATATCAAAAGATTATGAAGTAATCACAGTCGCTGTTCAATCTGGAACAAAAGAGCAAATACAAAATTATTTAGATGAGCATAAACTTAGCTTCAAAGTTATCAATGATGAAGATGGCTTTTATTCAAGAAAATTCAATATTCAAGCTTTTCCTACAACCTTTATATATGATAGTAAAAAGAGTCTAAAGTTTAGTGAAGTAGGTTATACATCAACCTTTGGATTATATGCAAGAATGGCTCTTATTAAATAAGTTATATAATTATCCCTTAATATAATTATTACCTATAATTATAACATGAAAGTAAGATTATAATTACTTATATAATTTAAATCTAAAATAAACATTATTGTCCTATAATACGACTCAAGCAAGGAGAATGATAATGTTTAAAAATATGAGTATACAAAAGAAATTTTCTTTTGTGACTGTTCTTATAATATTTGTTGCATTAGTAATTAGTTTTTTGGTTTTTAATTACTATAAAAATATTACAGAAGAGGAAGTTTATCAAAGTACATTAGATGAGTTAACTACTCATGTCACAGAGAATGTACAAGCAAAAAAAGATGTTGGTATTTCAAATGCTCTATCAATAGCAAATGATGGAAGAATAAAACAAGCACTAAGAGAAAACAATAGAGAGTTAGCAATTCTTAGTTTAAAGTCAATCTCAAAAGAGATGAAAGACCATACACCTTTTAAAAATATCAAAGTTCATGTACATACAAAAGATAATAAATCTTTTTTAAGAGCATGGAAACCAGAAAAATATGGTGATGATTTAAGCTCATTTAGACATAGTGTTGTAAAAGTAAATAGTTCAAATGAACCAGTTAATACAATGGAACTAGGAAAAGCTGGACTTAGTTTAAGAACAGTAGTTCCTATTAAAGATGACAATGGAGAGCATTTAGGTTCTTTAGAGTTTATTCAAGGTTTAAACTCTGTTGCAAAGAAGTTTGATAAAGACAAAGATGCTTTTTTACTTCTTATGGATTTAAATGTAAAAAAAGTTGAACTATTTAATGATACAAATAAGTTAAAAAACTATCTTATTTCTCAAAAGTTCATAAATAAAGATTTCTTAGCAGATGCAAGAACTATTGACTTAGAGTCTTTAAAAGCAAATGGTTCTTATAGAAGCGATAAATACTTTTATACAAGTAGTGAGGTAAAAGACTTTAGAGGTGAAACTTTAGGAATCTATCTTGTAGCAAGACCTTTAGCAATAGTTGAAAGTGCAATTATTAGTGCTGAAAAGTTTATTAATACTGCTATTATGATTTTAGTAATCTTTGGTTTAGTAGTTTTAGTTGCAATCTTATCTAATCTAAAAAATACTGTTATCAAGCCATTAAGTATTTTATCTGATGCAATTGTAGATTTAACAAAAAGTAATGACCCAAGCCAAAAAATCAAGCTAGATAGAAATGATGAATTAGGACTTTTAGCAAATAACTTTAATAAATATCTTTCAAATATAGAAGAGGGTTTAAAACAAGATGCAAAAGTTATTGATGAAGCAATTGATATTGTAGAAAAAGCTAAAGATGGATTCTATACATATAAGATTGATTCAACTGCATCAAATAAACAAGTTGAATTACTAAAAGAGAATATTAACCAAATGTTAGAAGTGACAAGGGATAATATTGTTATGGTAATTAACGCACTAATCGAGTTTGGAAATGCCCACTATGATTATAAAATTTCTAGTGATAAAAGTGGTAATATAGGTTCTTTAGTAAAAGGAGCAAATGCTTTAGGTGATTCTATTTCAGAAGTTTTATCTATGATTGATAAAACAGGAAGAAGCTTATCAATAAATTCAAATGAACTTGCAGCTACATCAGAACAACTTTCTGCTTCTGCAACTGAACAAGCAGCTAGTTTAGAAGAGACAGCAGCAGCAGTTGAAGAGATTACTTCAACTATTGTTTCAACTGGACAAAGAGCAAAAGAGATGTCTACAATTGCAGAAGATTTAAAGGTTACAAGTGCAGAAGATGATAAGTTAGCTCATAGAACTGGAAAGTCGATGGAAGAGATTAATACTGCAACAAATGATATTGTTGAAGCTATTACTGTAATTGACCAAATTGCTTTCCAAACAAATATCCTTTCACTTAATGCAGCGGTTGAAGCAGCAACTGCTGGTGAAGCAGGAAAAGGTTTTGCTGTTGTTGCAGGGGAAGTTAGAAATTTAGCAAATAGATCTGCTGAAGCTGCAAAAGAGATTAAAGATTTAGTAATTTATGCTCAAGAAAAAACAAAAGAGGGTAAAGAAACAGCAGACCAAATGGTTGAAAGTTTTAAATACTTAAATGAAAAAGTTTCTCAAGTTACAACAAATGTAAATGAAGTGAGTTCTGCTACAAATGAGCAAACAAGAGCAATGGAGCAAATCAACTCTGTAATCACTCAGTTAGATAAAGCAACACAAGAGAATGCAAATGCTTCAGAGATAGTTTCTCAAAAAGCAATGACTTTAAGTGAGATAGCTTCAAATTTAATGTCAGTAATTAGTAGAACACAATTTGATACTTCAAAATCAAACCAAGTATGTGATGTTGATTTAGTATTTGATACAACAAAATTAAAACTTGACCATATTTCATTTAAAGAGACAAACTTTAAAGAGCTTGGAAATGGTAAAACAGCAAAAGTTAAAACTCATACAGAGTGTGCTTTAGGTAAGTGGATTGAGCAACACTCAAATGAGTCATATACTAACAACAAAGATTGGGATGAGTTCCTTATAGCTCATGAAAAAGTTCATAGCAATGTTCAAAAGTATATCGATATTGATGCAAAAGATAAAACAGATAAACAATTATTCTCAGTAGCTAGAGATATTGAAGAGAATACAACTAAAGTATTTAATTATATTGATAAAATCAAAGAGCATAGGTGTGAAGATTTAAAAAACTCATAAAAGAGTAAAAGGACTTAGTTCCTTTTACTTCTTCTCATATAAAACAAACTTGTTTCTACCACTCTCTTTTGCTTTGTATAAAGCATCATCTGTATGATTATATATAGCTTCGGCATCTTCTAGTTTATTTCCATTTTCACTGTATAAACCTATTGAAACTGTTATATAATTACTTGCTTTGTTAAACCTATGTTCTATTTGTAAACTCTCAATCTCTTTTTTTATAATTGCTGCAAAATCAGTAGCTGTCTCTTTAAAGTGTGGAGTAAAGATAATTGCAAACTCTTCACCACCAATTCTAAATGCATAATCAGAAGACCTTTTTGTTAAACTATTAATAGTTTTACCAATCTCTTTTAATACAATGTCCCCTTTAGGGTGGCCATAGTTATCATTGTATTGTTTGAAGCAGTCAACATCAAAAATCATTAGTGCTAAGGCATGACCATCTCTTTTTGCTCTATTTATTTCGTCTTCAAAGACTTTGTTAAAATGTCTTCTATTATAAAGACCAGTTAATTCATCAGTAATTGATAACTCTTCAACTCTTTTTTTATCAGTTATATCATGCCTAATTGAGGTATAACCAGTAATTTCCATTTTATTATTAAAAATAGGAGAAATTTTTGCTTCAACCCAATAAAAACTTCCATCTTTTCTTTTGTTTTTTATTTCACCTTTCCATATTTTGCCACTAGAAATTGTTTCCCATAACTCTTTAAATAACTCTTTTGGCATATCTTCATGTCTAATAATATTGTGATTTTTCCCTATTAGTTCATTTTTTTCATAGCCACTTATCTTGCAAAATGCTTTTGAGGCTTGTGTTATAGTTCCTTTTTCACTAGTTGATGAAGTAAGTACATGTTCATCAATAATTCTAATATATTTTTTCATATTGATATTTAATTTATTAATTTGTCTATTTTTATATATAACAATCACAATAACTACTAAAAAGAAAGAGACAATAAAAAGTATCTTTTTCAAATCGATACTCTCTTCATAAGTTACTGAACTATATTTATTAAATAAGGCTTCTTTCTTTTTTTCAGAAATTGAAGTTAGAACTTTTTTCATAATATTAGATAGTAGTTCATTGTCTTTTTTTGTAGCTACAGAAAGGCTCCATTCATCTTGAACTTCTCCTGCTATTTTTAAACTATTAGAAAAGTTTTTTTGTATTTGATAACCAATAGTAGGAAGTAAACCAATATGTGCATAGACTTGATTTCTTTGCACCATATTTAAACCTTCATTTATAGAAGATACTTCAATAAACTCTATTAAAGGATAGCTGTTTTTTAGTACTTCTTTATAGGCATAATCTTTTACGTATGAGACTTTTCTTTTACCTAAGGTTTTTAAGTCTCCAATGAAAGGCTCTTTCATTTTAGTTGCAACAACTAAAGGAAAAGATAAGTATGGTTTAGAGATATTTAATATCTTTTCACGCTCTTTTGTTCTATATATGAAGGGTACAAGCTCACAGTTCTCATTTTTTATACTTTCTAGTGAACTAGACCAACTATCTGTTTTTATTAGATTGAAGTTTACTCCAAGTTTTTCTTCAAATATTTTTATATACTCAGAACTTAAGCCAATATGTTTATTCTCTTCTATTTTATCTAATGGCATCCAGTTTGGGTCAATACAATAGTTTATATTTTTTTTATCTATTAGATATTCGTATTCATCTTTTGTAAAATCTACATGTTCCCCTAGATTTTTGATAAGCCATTCAGATTTTAATTTTGTTATTTCGTTTGGTTTTACAAAGGCATTTGCTTTTTCTAATATTGATTTTAAATGATTATTGCCTTTTTTTACTCCCATATACATAGGAATATTAACTACTAAACCACTATCTTTATTTAGTTTTATTGTTTTTAAGTTACTTAGCCAGTAGTTATTTATATGGTATTCTAGTGTTGATAGGTTTTCTATTGTTGCATCAGCTGTTCCATTTGATACAGCATCAATTGCTTCTTTTATTGTTTTTGTTGTCAAGAGTTTTATTTTTGGATATTTTTCTCTAATAATTTCTTCAAAAAAAGTATTATCTAATATTGATAATGTTTTTCCATTTAAATCTTCTAAAGTACCAATATCAGAACTTTTATTAACTGCTAGTGCAATTGAAAAGTTTATATGTGTAAAATCTGTATAGTCAATATACTTCTTTCTTTCTTCATTTATAGCAATGTGTGGAATAATATCAAGACTTCCTTCTTTTAGCATATCCAAAGATTTAGCCCAAGATTCAACTGTCTTAAACTCCAGTTTTATATTAAGAATATTTGCTAAAAGTTTCATATACTCAATTGAGTATCCTTTTGCTTGATTAGAAATATTAAAGTTATAAGGAGCAAAAGCTTCCATATTTAATACAGATATAGTAGGGTTATCAACTAAATACTGTTTTTCTTCATTTGTTAAATCAATTCCTTTACTATTTACATACTCTTCAAAAATAAAGTCATTTACATCAAGTTTTGAATCCATAAGACCGTATTTAATATATAAATTATTGATATATTGTACTCGACCCTTATCCATAGTTCCTAAAGGAATTAAATCTTTAGAAATTAAACTTTCTATTGCTTTTGCTTCATATCTTAAGTGCTCAATTGATTTTTTACTATTATATTTTTCAAGAATTAGTTGGATTGTTTCTTCTTTATTCTCTAAAGCATACTTCCAACCCTTTAAAGAAGCTTCTCTAAAGTTTTTTACTCTATTAGGATGATTTAGTGCTTCATTTTTATTTGTAAAAAGCATATCACCATAGATATCTAAACCATAATTCATTGGATTTATGATGTCAGTTTCAACTCCTGCTTCCTTGAAAAGAAAAGGTTCATTTGTCAAATATGCAGGCATCAGGTCGGCTTGTTTATTTATAACTTTTTTATAGTCACCTTTTTCTCTTTTTCTTATCAATTCAGCATCTACATTGAATTTTTTTAGTAAAGCAAGAAGAGAAAAACCATCGGCATCATTTGGATAAAATATTATCTTCTTATTATTTAGGTCTTCAATAGTTTGTATTTTTCTATCTTTTCTACTAATTAGTATATTTGCTGAGTGTTGAAAGATTGGAGCAACTGTAATTATTGGTTCATTTCTAGCTTTATAAAGAAAAAGTACTGAATCAGCGATTCCATATTGGGCTTTATTATTGATTACTTCTTTAATATTGTTATATTTTAAATCTCTTTCTTTGATAGTTACATCAAGACCTACATCTTTATAGTAGCCCTTTTCTTTGGCAATATAGTATCCAGCAAATTGAAATTGGTGAAACCATTTTAATTGTAAAGTAACCTTTTGCATTGCAAAAGAGTTTATTGCTGTTAGTAGAATAATTATTGATAAAAAGATTTTATTCATATATTTACCTTGCAGAAATATTTATTAAGTTTATATTATTATATCACACTTATATTACTTTATTGAAAACTAACTTATTTTATAATAAATATTAAAAATTATGATAATATAAAAAGTATAGACTGATAGTAATTTATAATATTATTTTAGGGAAACGATATGTATAAAAAACTTAAGATTTTAGTAATCTTTATATTTCTAGCTACTTATTCACACGCACAAGACAGTAGACTAGATAGAATTTTAGAAACAAAGCAATTAAATGTTTGTATTTGGCCTCAGTATTACAGTATTACTTATATTGACCCAAGAACACAAGAGTTAACAGGTATAGATAGTGATTTATCTAAAGAATTAGCAAAAGATTTAGGTGTTGAGTTAAAACTAGTTAAAAGTTCTTTTCCTACATTAATCAAAGATGTAACATCTAATAAATGCGATATTGCAATGTTTGGAATTGGAAAAACTAAAAAAAGAATGGAAAAACTTAGATTTACAACTCCTCATCTAAACAGTGATATTTATGCTGTAACAACTAAATCAAATAAAAAAATACAAAACTGGGATGATATAGATAAAAAAGGTGTTGTAGTTGCTGTTGCTAAGGGAACTTATCATGAACCTATTATGAAGAAAAAGCTTAAACATGCAAAGCTTGTTGTAATAAAAGGTTTTAAACAAAGAGAAGATGAAGTTCAATCAGGTAGGGCAGATGTTTTTATGACTGATTATCCTTATGGTAAAAAAATGTTAGAAAAAACTCAGTGGGCAAGACTTGTTTCTCCCAAAGAAGAGTATTTCCTCACTTCTTATGCTTGGGTAACTGCTTATGGAGATGATAAATTCTATAATGAAGTTGAAAAGTTTATTGAGAATATTAAAAAAGATGGAAGATTAAAAAAATTAGCAAAGCAAAATGGTTTAGAACCAATTATTAATTTAAAATAATAGAGTTTAAGCATGGCTAATAGTTTAAAATTAGTAGTTGGATTGTTTTTTGCTTTTTTTATTATAATTTTTAGTATTATGACCTCCTTGTCAATACTAAAAGATGAAGCAGTTGATAACTATCTTACTATCTCGAAATTAAATGCAAAATCTTTTTCAAAAGAGTTAAATCAAGATTTATCTAATATGGAGCAAACTATATTAAATCTTGAAAACTTTTTTAAAACAACTAAAGACTATAGTAATATAGAGAATAAACTCTTTGAAATAATTCAAGATTATCCTCAAATTAGATCTATAAATATTTTAGAAAATAATAGAATAATATATAGTTCAAATAACTATAACTCAGATTTATATCTACCTAATCAAAACTTTTATCCAAAACCTATATTTGATGATAATATTTTAAAAATATCAACGCCTTGGATAGGAAGAGATTTTGTTTCAGGAAGTGATGTTTATGAAAATGAAGAGAAAATAAAACCTAATGAACAATCTTTTATTCCAATTTCTAAAAACATAGAAATAGATAATAAAGTATATCAAGTTATCATAAATCTAAATACTGATTATTTTAAAGATAGATTTTTTAGTAATATTACTTCTGGTGAGATTATCTTTGAAATTCTAAGATTAGATGGTGTTTTACTTTTGTCTACAAATGAAAATCATAAAATTGGAAAAAGAATAAAAAAGAGTGATTTACTCAAAGCAGCAATAGAAAAAAATCAATATACAGGTATAGAAGTAATAGATAATAATAAATATATCGTAACTTATATCTTAACAAATAACTATCCTATAAGTCTACTTGTAAAACTTGATTATGAAAAGAGTTTATCAAGTTGGAATAAAAGACAATATAACTTTTTTGTTGTAACTACAATTATTGTTGTACTAAGTATTTTAATTGCACTGTTTTTCTTCTATTTATATACTAGAAAAAAAGAAGAAGAGATAAAGCAAGAAAGAGCACAAGTACAAGAGCAAGAGAAGTTTAAACTACTTTTTCAAGACTCACACTTCTTAGCAACGGTTATTGATAGTAATGGTCGTATTTTAGAGATGAACAATATTGCTTTAGATTTTCTAGGGGAAAATGTAAAGAGCATTCATAAGAAAAAATTCTGGGACTTAAAGTGTTGGATAGGTTCTGATAAAAGTGCAATTAAAAATAAAATAAAAAATTTCACTGAGAGAAAATACCAAGATGAACTTATTGTTTTAAATAAAGATAAAGAAGAGAGAATTGTAGAGTTTACTCTTTCTTCAATAAACAATGCAGAGGAAACACTTTTAGTTGCAATTGGTTTAGATATAACATTAAAGAAAGAAAAAGAAAATAAACTAAAACAAGCATATACAGTATTTAGTAATACAAGAGATGGAATTATGATTACAAATAGTGATACTGTTATTTTAGATGTTAATAGAGCTTTTGAAAAGATTACAGGATATAAGAAAGAAGATATTTTAAATAAAAAAGTAAATGTATTAAAATCAAATACCCACACAAATGAATTTTACTCAAAAATGTGGGAAAGTATTTTAGCTAAAGGCTTCTGGGAAGGTGAAATAACCAATAAAAAAAGTGATGGAACAAACTTCATTGAGTGGCTAACAATAAATGCAATTAGAAATGAAAACAATGAAGTAGTAAACTATATTGGTGTATTTAGTGATATTACAGAACAAAAGCTTAGGGAAAAACTTTTAAAAGAGAAAGACTATGCACTGTTCCAGCAATCTAAAATGGCTGCAATGGGTGAAATGATAGGAAATATCGCCCACCAATGGAGACAACCACTATCTGTAATCTCAACTGCAGCAACTGGAATAATGGTGCAAAAGAACATTGGTGTTAGTGTAGAAGCAGATGAAATCAAGTCTTTAAATGCAATTAATAATTCAGCCCAATTTTTATCTCAAACAATTGAAGATTTTAGAAGTTTTTTAAAGCTTGATAAAGAGGTTCAACTATTTAATATAAATAAAACAATCCATGATGCTTTAGATTTATCAAGTATAAATAGAAAAAATAAAAATATTTCTATTAATTATGAGATAGAAGAAAACTTAGAAGTTTATGGTGTAAAAAATGAGTTTATTCAAGTTATGATGAATATTCTAAAAAATGCAGAAGATGCCTTAGATAAGCAAGAAGCTGAAAAGTTAATCTTGATTAACTCTTATTTAGATGGACAAAATGTGATTATCAAGATTATGGATAATGCAGGTGGAATTGATTCTAAGATTATATCTCGAATATTTGAACCATATTTTACAACTAAACATCAGTCTCAAGGAACAGGAATAGGTCTTTATATGAGTCAAGAGATTATAAGAAACCATATGAATGGTAAATTATATGTTGAAAACTATTCATATACTTATAAAGATAGCAGTTACATAGGAGCTTGTTTTATTATAGAGTTACCTTTTAAGTAACTCTATTTTTTTCTTATTGCAATTGCTTGTTTTCTCATCTTGTATAGTTCAAAACTTTCATTAAAAAACTCATCATATTCTAAAGTCTCTACTTCTTTTTCATCAAAGAAAGATTTTAGTTCCCCTTCTTTTAATAAAAAATCAGGGTTTGAAGGTGGTTTTTCGTTCTCTTGGTGGAACATATAGGTTTCTATAAATAAAACACCTTCTTTTTTTAAAGCTTTAACTAGTTTAGGAATAGCTTTCCTATCTAAGAAATTTGTCATTATGATTAAATCATAGCTATTTTCATCAAATTTATGTGTATCTAAATCTACAAGTTGTGTTTTTATTTTTGGGTTATTCTTTTCATTTAAAGAATCAAGTGCAACTTCTGAAATATCAACTGAAGTTACATTAAAACCACTATTTGCAAGAAAAATTGAATTTCTACCTGAGCCACAAGCTACATCAAGTGCATCTAAACCCTTTGTATAGATTATTATATTTGATAGTTTATAACTTTGGGGTCTACTTGCTAAAAGTTCAGGAGTGTTTTTATACTTTTTATTCCATTTTTCTTTATCTTCTATTGCCATATCAACTCTTTTGTTTTTTCAATTATACAAGCTTTTACTTGAAAGGTAGAATATTAGAAATAAAAGTTAAATTGTTAAAAAAGTGTAATTGAAATAATTTATTTGTTATAATAATTGAAGGTTGCTAATATGTGAGGTTGTATTATGATTGAGTCTGAATTAAAACTAGCTCGTTCAGAAGAAAAGTTCAAAATATTATTTGAGTTTTCTCCTATTGGAATGGCAATGATTGAACAAGAAACAGGAAAGTTTATAGAAGTTAATCAAGCTTTATTAGACTATACAGGTTATTCAAAAAGTGAGTTTCTATCCTTGTCTTTTTGGGATATTACTCCAAAAGGTTATGAAGAACAAGAAGAACAGCAGTTTAAAGACTTGACAAAGTATAAGCGGTTTGGACCAAATGAAAAAGAGTATATCAAAAAAGATGGAACAAGATTTCCCATTAGAATTAGTGGTTTTAGTTTAGAGGAAAATAATGCTAAAAAAGTTGTTTGGGGATTAATTGAAGATATAACCACAACTAAGCATTATGAAGTTATTTATAAAGATAATAAAGAGTTATTAGAGTATGTAGCTATAGAAAGTTCTTTAGATAAGTTACTAGAAAGAATTGTATTACTTGCAGAAAAAAGATGTTTCCCTTCAAAATGTTCAATTCTTTTATTGGATAAGTCAAAGACTAGACTACTTACAGGTGCAGCTCCTTCTTTACCAAAGTTTTATAATGATGCTGTAAATGGAACAAAAATAGGAAAAAAAGTTGGTTCTTGTGGTGCAGCAGCTTTTGCAAAAAAGAGAGTTATTGTTGAAAATATTGATGAACATAAAAACTGGCAAGGTTTTTTAGAGTTCACACAAAAAGCAAATCTTCACTCTTGTTGGTCTGAACCAATTATCTCTTCTAACAATGAAGTTTTAGGTACATTTGCAATATATAATGAAAAGCCATCTTCTCCAAATAGTTATGATTTAAAGTACATAGAGACATATGCAAATATCGCTGCAAAAGCTATCGAAAAACATGAATATACTTCTACATTAAAAAATAGAGAAAAGAATTTAAAACTTCTATTTGATAACTCTCACTCTGGGATTGTTTATGTTTCAAAAGAGGGTGAAATTCTTGATGCAAACCATAGATTTGCAGAGATGATGGGATATGAATCTGCAAAAGAGTTTATTGGGCTTCATACTACAATATTTCATATAAGTGAAAAAAAGAGAAAAGAGTTTTATAAAAAGTCTCATCCTAGTTTAATAGAAGATAGAACCTTCGATATAGAGTATAAATTAAAACGAAAAGATAATGTTCCTGTGTGGTGTAGAATGTCAGGAAAGGCTTTAGATGAAAATAGACCAGCAGATTTGTCTAAGGGTATTTTATGGACAATAAATGATATCTCTTTAAGAAAAAAATATGAAGAACAGTTAAATCAAAAACAGATACTACTTAAAAATATTTTACTTACAATTCCTGATATGGTATGGCTAAAAGACCAAGATGGTGTATATTTAGCTTGTAATCCAGAGTTTGAAAAGTTCTTTGGGGATAAAGAGGGAAATATAGTTGGTAAAACTGATTATGACTATGTAGATAAAGCACTTGCTGATTTTTTTAGAATGAATGATAAAAAAGCAATGAAAGCAAAAGGTGTTAATAAAAATGAAGAGAAAGTGACTTATGCTTCAGATGGAAGAGAGGTTTTATTGCATACTTCAAAAAAAGCCATGAAAGATAAAGATGATAATATCATTGGAGTTTTAGGAATAGGTCATGACATTACAGAGTTAAAAAGAAGGGAAAATGAGTTAAAGGAGTTAAATATACTTGCTAACTCTTTAACTAAATCTCAACAAGTATTATTGTCATTATTTGATAAGGGTGACTCAGTATTACTAAAATGGAAAAATGATGAGATATGGACTATTGAATATGCTTCATTAAGTATTAAAAAACTTTTAGGATACTCAAAAAAAGAGTTTTTAAACAATGAAATTGACTACTTTAATTGTATTCACAAAGATGATTTAATAAGAGTAAAAAGTGAATATAAAAAATCATTAAATAAGAAGAAAGACTATTTTAAACATGAACCTTATCGAATAATCACAAAAAGTGGTCAAGAAAAGTGGGTACTTGATTATACCGCAACTGAAATAGATAATGAAAATTGTGTTGTGAATTTTATTGGATATATCATTGATATAACAGAGCAAATAAAAAATCAAGAGATGATGTATCAGCAATCAAAAATTGCATCTTTAGGGGAAATGTTAGGTAATATCTCACATCAATGGAGACAACCTTTATCTGTAATTGCAAGTGTAGCAACTGGTACAAAACTAAAAAAAGAGATGGGAATACTAGAAGATGAGGAGTTAATGTTAAATCTAGATAATATCAATAAATATGCCCAATATCTTTCATCTACAATTGATGATTTTAGAAACTTCTTTCTTTCTGATTCTCAAATTAAAAAAAGCGTCAATCTAAAAGAGGCTATTTTTAAGGTAATTTCATTAGTAAAGGATTCATTTAAAACAAAAGATATAACTTTAATACTAAATCTTGAAGATGATTTATTTTTTGAATGCAATGAGAATCTATTTATTCAAGCTTTAATCAATCTATTAAATAATGCAAATGATGCTTTGAGTAATCTTGATGATAGTGAATTTAATAGATATGTTTTTATTGATTTATTTAAGAAAAAAGAGAATTTTATTATTACTATAAAAGATAATGCAATGGGAATAAAAAAAGAGTATGTTAATAAGATTTTTGAACCATATTTTACTACAAAACATCAATCACAGGGTACGGGAATAGGTCTTTATATGACAAATCAAATTGTTACTAAACATTTAGGTGGGGAAATAAGTGTCGTAAATCATGAGTACTCATATTTAGATCAAGAATATAAAGGGGCAGAGTTTACCATAAAACTTTTGCCAAAGTAATCTTAATTTAAGTAATTAGTTTTTTTATTACTTTAATTCTTAAGAGTGCTAGTTATAGAATTAATTATATAATAATTAAGGAGTTTATTATGAAACTTCAAGGAATTACAATCGACTTTTACGACAAGCGAACATGTGGTCTTTTACCAGACCTTTGTGCCCAATGGGATATTCGTTATGATGAATTAGAAGATAATGAAGATTTAATCTCTTATTGGGAAGAGAGTCTTAAAAATGTTTTATCTAAAACTGATAAGGTAGTTAGCGGAAATGTAGAAGGTAAATCTATTTTGTATTCTGCTGATGAAGAGGCAATAAAAATAATACAAGATGAGTTTAAAGAGTTAGAATTATCAACTATTAATTATGATGATATTATTCGATGTGAACACTGTATTAAACATGATTATATAGCTGATGAGAATCAACTAGTAGAAGCTAATTAAAATTAATTAGCTTCTATATTAGAACAAGTCAACACTTGAAACTTGTTCTTCTTTAAATCTAACTACTTTATCTCTTCCGCTATTTTTTGCTTCATATAAAGCAATATCAGCATTCTTGATAACAGTTTCAAATGAACTTGAATCTTCTGGATACATAGAAAGACCTAAACTAACAGTTTTCTTTAGTTTGTTTCCTGCATAAACATCAATTTCATTTTCTCTTACTTTATCTCCAATTTTTCTTGCTACGTTTAGGGCATCCTCATCACTGTTTACACCCATAAGTAAAATCATAAACTCTTCACCACCATATCTAATGATGATATCTGATTCTCTTACTGTCTCATTTAAAATTCTAGCAAGCTCTTTAAGTACTTTATCCCCAATATCATGACCATACTCATCATTTACAGCTTTGAAGTGGTCCATATCAAGCATTAAAAGTGCAATATTAGTTCCATCTCTTTTTACTTGAGGAAGCATTTTCTTAGTATACTCTTCAAGGAATTTTCTATTATATAGACCAGTTAATCCATCTGTAAATGCAGATTCTTGTAAAGCATTCATAAGAAGTTTAACTTCAATAGAAGGTACAGACTCTTTTAGATAACTTTTGATAAATACAGTTTTCTCTTTTAGTTCTTCAAGCTCTTCTTGTGTATCACAAACACAGTTAATAATTAAATATAAACTTTGTGTAATATCTACATTGAAGCAATAGTATAGTTTATCACTATCAAAATGTGGACAAGTGTTATGGAACTGAACTGACATTACATCACTTTTGGTTCTTGCTGCCCTACAAGCTTCAGGATTATTTTTTAAAGTTTCATCACAATATAACGACTCTCCACACTCTTTCATTGTAGTCATTTTTTGTTTTTTCATATCGATTTCTACAAATGAGAAGTTCTTTAAATTGAACTTATTTCTTAATACTTCTGCTAATCTATCGTAGATTTCTTCTTTTGTATTATCTAACTCAATTTGTTTTTTAAATTGATATAGATTTGATAGATTATCAATAATCTCTTTTGAGTCTTTAAGTGGATTTCTATTTTTATTTGAAGCTTTAAATCCAACGAAACCTTGAAGTTTCTTATCAATATCAACAGCAGTATCTTTAAATGACTGAATTAAATTATTGTAATCTTCTGTAATATGAATCATCTCTGCTGATAAGCCAGATGGAGGAACAATTCCTTTAAATCTACCATGTGTTGCTTGATTGATATTTATTTTAAACTTGTCAAATAGTCTTAGGTATGGACTTATTAATCTTCTACTAACTAAAATAAATAAAATAATTGTTGTTAAAATTAAAACAGTAATTACATAAATAGATTCAATACCTATTTCTTTGATAGTACTAATATCTAAGACAATAGAAACTGCACCTAATGTTGTACCTTGTTCTACTTGGTGGCATTTTAAACAATCAATTCCCTTTTCGGCAACTGCGTTATATGGAATAGTAACCCTTACTGTTGTGCTTGTAATCTCTTCTTCTATTATATATTGCATTTTTCCTGTTGCAAGTGCTTTTTTATCAAAGTCATCTCTAGGAGGGTTTTTTAAGTGAGAAGATGGAAATTGTTCATTAACATATTTACTTCTTACTAGCCATAGTTGTTCTACATTTTTAATATTAGATGCAGAATTTATAAATGTATCAACGTCTTGCATATTACCATTAATCATATGTGCAGTTAATCCACTTTTAACAACCTCTGAAATAGATTGTGCATTGTGAATTGCAGATTTAATCCCTGTCTTTCTTAGATTATAAAGACTAAATATGGATATAGTAACTGAAAGCATAATAATCATAACTATCGTATAAAGCGTAATATTTTTTCTCATTGCATACCTTTTATTAAGGTAGCTATTCTATAAAAAATAGGCTTAATATATTAAAAAAATATAAGAAAAAATATATAAAAATTTAATTTTATTTTTATTTAATAATTTATAATGATTTTTATTATATTTTGAAAAGATCTTTTGGATTAATGTGCATCTCATTTTTGGTAGCTTGGAAGGTAAGTGTGTTATTAACTCTTCCTACAACATAACCTTTTTTTATCCATCTTCCTACCTTTAAAGAAGGTGAGATTTGGTCTAAGTGAGAATATATTGTGTGTAATCCATTTCTATGTTGTACAATAACAACATTTTCAAGCATACCTGCATCTTTTTTTGCATAAACAATTTTTCCATTAAAAATTGATTTTACTTTTGCTTGGGGTTTTTTTGTTTTTAATACAATTGACTCATTAAATAGTTTGATTTTATAAACTGGGTCATAATATTTTCCAAACTTTTTAACAACTTGAAATGAATCAAGAGGAGCAATAGTTTTTCTTCCTCTATATCTTGAAATCTTAATTCCAGAAGTTGAAGAACCAATCATTCTAACATCTATATCAAGATTTTTTGCATAGCTGTTATTTCTATCTTCATCACTAACTTCATACTTAGTTGATTTTTTCTGTGCTTTTCTTCTTTTCTTTTGTGCTGCAAGTCTTTTGGCTTTTGCAATTGCTGCTCTTCTTTGCTTTTCTATCTCTTCTTTTTTAAGAATATTTAGTTTCCCAAGAAGTTGTTTTAATGAGTCTTGCTTTTGTACAGTTTTCTTTAACTCTACTTGATACTCTTTGTGTTTTCTTTCTAGTGATATTAAAGATTTAGAGTGAGTCTTTTTTAGAATATTTAACTCTTTTTTCTTTTTAATTCTATCTTTAATATAAGTACTAATTTGGTTGATTTTTCTTTTATTCTCTTTTCTATTTTGAGTTAATAGTTCATAGCTATTGTTTATTTTGATAATCTCATCTTTAGAGCTTTGAGAAAGTAGGGTATAAACTTCTGAATCAATAAGTTCTTGAAGACTTCTTTCTCCTGCAAGTTTTAATGCAATAGAAGAAGAAAACTCATTTATAATTGTATCAACAATCTTTTCTTCACTATCTTTTTTTTCTTTTATTAAATCACTTGAATCTTTTTGTAGACTCTTAAGTGCTTTTTTTGCATCAACTAATTGACCTTGATGTTTTTTAATATCAGCATTAATAATAGTAATTGCTTTTTCTAATCTTCTTAGTTCACTATTTTGATTATTGATTTGTTTTGCAAGAATTTTGATTTGTAAATCTTTTTGTTCTTGGGCTTTTTTATTTTTTTGTAGAATTAGTTTATTGTTTTGAATTTTTTTATCAATACTTTTAGTAGAGGCTCCAAATAAAGTGATTGATACTAAAAATAGTAAAGCTAATCTTTTAATCATATTTTATTTTATACTTTAATAATACACCAATAATTGTTAGTATTGAAATACCAAATGATAAAAGAAAAATCTTAGAAAGTGACTCATTTAAAGATAGAGTTACTTGTACAATATTCTCTAAGTCATTAGGCAATAATACACCAATATTATCTACTAAGTAAATAAACATTGCAGATACAATAAAGAATGAAATAAATGAACTTATAATCGCATATTTTAAAATAGTTGAGGAACTATATAAAATAGATGCCCCGTGTAGTTTTAAAATAGTGATTTTTTCATGGTGTTCATAGAACCATATTCTAATTTGTTTAGAAATCATAATTATTGCAAATATTGTAATGATACTAAAAAGTATAAAAGATATTTGACTAAGTAAAAGCATCAATAGATAAACACTATTATGATTTTTAGAAAAAATTTCTACTTTTCTAACATTTTTATTTGCATATAGTTTATCTTTTATAGTTTGTAGTTGGCTAGTTGTAGGAAATGCCTCTAGATTTATTTTATAAAAATGTGGCAATTTCTTTTTTAATAAATTAATAGAAGAGCTTGATAGGTCTGATTTAATATTATCAATAATAGACTTTTTTTCTAAAGTAATTATCTTCTCAACATTGATACCAGCAAGTTCTGTAATCTCTTCTTTTATTAAAGGCGTATTTGTAATAACTACAATAGAGTAATCATTTGCTATTTTTATTTTATAGTTCTCTAAAATATTAGAAGAGAATAGATAGATAATAAAAGATATTAACATTGCTGTTAATGGAATAACAAAAGCAAATGTATTTTTAAGAAACTTCATAAATTATCCCATCTTCAATAGATAACTGCCTAAATCTAATACCAAAGTTCTTTGGAACTCTGTGTGTTACAACAACAACTGTAATACCTAGTTGTTCATTTGCACCTTTTAAAAGGTTCCATACAACTTCAGCTGAGTAATCATCAAGGTTACCTGTTGGCTCATCTGCGATGATTATTTTAGGATTGTGTGCAAGTGCACGTGCCACTGCAACTCTTTGTTGTTCACCACCACTTAGCTCATTTGGATAATACCCAGCTCTATGTGATAGCTTTACATGATTTAAAAGTTTTGTTGCTTGTTCCCTCGAAATATCATTTGAGTAACCATTAATTTTAAGAGGAATCATAATATTCTCTTCAATAGTCCACTCTTCAATTAGTTTATAGTCTTGAAAGATAATTCCAATATCTTTTCTAAGACTTCTTAGGGATTTTCCTTTTATTCCAAAAACATTTTGACCTGCGATTTTTAGTTCTCCATGTTTTAAAGGAATTTCACCATAAAATGATTTTAGTAAAGTAGATTTTCCACTACCACTAGTTCCACCAATAAATATAAACTCTTTCTCTTTTATAGAGAAGTTACCTTTTTTGATAACATATTTGTTTTCATCATAAGAAAGATATATATTTTTGGCTTGTATCATTATTTTAATATCTCTTTTATTTTATTGTGTGCTTTTATATTTGAGCTTGTAGGAAGAGGTAAGTCTTGGAAATATGAAGCTTTACCATCTTTTACAATAATATATTTACTTAATGGTCTATCAAAATTACCAAAGGTAACTTGAAGAAGTCCAGAATTAGTCTCATTTTCTATAACAAAAACATCTTCTACATGTACGAAATAGTCTTTTTCAACTAAAGTTTTAGAAGGGATATTTTTAATTGTTTCTTCAAAGTTAATTTCATCATTGAAGTTGAAATCAAAGTCATGGTTTATCTCTTCATCTTCTTGCTCACATAATAAAACTACATCATAGATATGTTTACCTTGTTTTTTCCATCTATCTTCATATTTACTTGAAACAGGAAGGTCTTTATTTATATCTATTGTAATTTTACCCTTTGGAAGGTTTGTAAGTAACTCTGTACAGTAGTCAAAATATTTTCTACTATCTGTTCTTAACTCTAAAGTACCATTTACTTTTAATACTCTTAATGCTTCATTGATAAAATCAGTTGAATAAACTCTTCTGTGAGGTTTTTTATCCCAAGGAACAGGGAAGTGAACAAAGATTCTTCCAACTTTGTTTGATTTAATAAACTCCATAAAAAGTCTAGCATCGTAGTTTACAACTAAGATATTATCTAACTCTTGGATTTTTACTTGTTTTAAAAGTTGCTCAATAGAAGGAGTATGAATCTCTAAGCCTATAAACTGAACATCTGGGTTCTCTTTTGCTTGGTGTAAAAGATGTCTTCCACTACCAAAACCAATCTCTATTTGAATCTCTTTATCTGTATCAAAATCATTTAAAAAATAGTTAATGTCTTTTAAGTACTCTTGCGTTGGTTCAATTTTTTGATTTACATTTTGTGTATTTGCAAAAAGAATTTCTGACTCAGTAATTTTTGCATAAGAGTTTAAAGAGTCTTTGATTAATTGAACAGGACTTACTCTAGTAACTTTATCTGGCTTTAAAAGTAAGTTGTCATCTTTTTGTCTTAATGTTAATAAAAACTCTTTATTATCTCTTGTTGTAGAGATTTTATACTCTGTTTTTCTAGGTTTGTCTGTAAAATTATATGATTTTGCAATAAAGTTAAAGTTTGTACCATCAATTGTTGATGGTACCTTTAACTCTTTATTTGATTTATTAAATACTATATGAGGCATTTATTTACTTCATCTCCACTAACTTAGGTAAAATAAGCTCTGTTTCTTTTGTAATCTCAGAGTGAATTCCATTTTTATCAACTGCTTGAATAGCATAGCTATACTGTACACCTCTTACGATATCTTTGTCTTCAAATCTAAGTGCTGTAATATCTTGGTATTTGATAGTTTTATCTTTGAAGAAACCTTCTTTAATAGTTTTATAAACAGTATATGAAACTGCTCTATCATCACCTGCTTGCCAGTTTAAAATAGCTTTAGCACCTTGAATTTGAGCAAGAGTCATCACAGGTTTTCTTAGTTTATTTAAAGTAACACCCATTACAGAATTAACATTTAAGTTACTTTCTAAACCATCTTTATCAATAGAACTTACTTTGTAGAAATATACTTTTCCATCTTCATTAACAAAATCTTCATAGTTTAACGTTTTAGCGTTAACTGTTTTTATAACATCAAAACCTCTTTGGTCATCTGTACTTCTGTAAACATTATATTTAACTACATCATTAGATTTTGAAGGCTCCCAAGTTAAAGCAATCTTTCTTGGAAGGTTCGTTGTTGCTTTTAAACTTAAAATCCCTGCTGGTAAAGGTTTTGTCTGAGCTTTTACTAAAGCACTTGGCATAGTCTCTAAACCATCAAATGTTTTACCAATAACTCTATAGTGATAAACAACATTATCTTCTAAATTTAAATCAATGTACTCAGCTTGTAATCTACCATCTAAAGTTTCAATCTCTTCCCACTTGCTAGTTGCAGGAGTTTTTCTTTGAACTTCATAACTTTCAATTCTTTCACTATTGTGAGGTCTCCATACAATTTTAATCTGTCTTGGAAGATTTGAAATAGCTTGGATAAAACTTACTCCTTCCATAAGTGGAAGTGTTGAAACCACATAGTCATTTGTAGTTCTTGATTCAAACTCTGTAGCAGTTGCAGAAGAAATTTTATAAACATATTTTGTACTAGGTTCTACATCTTCATCTACATAGTGAGTTGTATATCTATTTTCAACTGTATCAATTAGTTTTAATTTTGCACCATCTTTTTGAAGGTTCGCTCTATAGAAGTGATACCCAGTAACTCTTGGATCATCAACCTTTCTCCATTCAAAAGCAATAGCATTTATATCAGGAAGAGTTCTAATAGAAGCAGAGTCAACTACTTCAAGAGTCTCATTTATTTTTGGTTTTGTATTATCAAAGTTTTTTAAACTACATCCACTAAGAAGTAAAATTAAAGCACTTAATGATGTTAGCTTCATCAATTTTGTCATTTACAAGCTCCATATTAAAATTGTTTGTTAAAAAGTCATGCATATCGTCTGAAAGTTTTGCAGTAAAACTCATTTTTTCTTTTGTAATTGGATGAATTAAGTAAAGATTGTATGCATGCAAATAAAATCTATTTATTTTATTTAATTCGCCCTTAAATCCATATAAATTATCACCTAAGATATGCCTATTCATAGAGCCCAAGTGTACCCTTATCTGGTGTGTTCTACCTGTGAAAAGTTTACATGCTATTAAATCATATTTGTCATTATTTGAAGTACACAGTTTACTAAAAGCAGATTTTGCATTTTTACCATTTTCTTCAATTGACATTTTAAGTCTATTATTTGGGTTTCTAGCTATTGGTTTTTCTATAATTACATCATCTTTTAGGGGTAAATCAATGATTGCCAAATAGTATCTTCCCATACTTTTATCTTCAAGTTGTTTTGAAAGTCCTGTATGAGCTTCATTAGTTTTTGCAATAACCATTACACCACTGGTACCCTTATCTAATCTATGAACAATACCATGTCTTTCTTCTCCACTTATAGTTGAAAGTGAGAAGTTATTTAGTTTTAACCAATCAACTAGTGTGGCATCTTTTACACTTGGAGCATCATGAACTGTCAAGTTATAGGGTTTATTTACTACTAAAATATATTCATCTTCATAGATTATCTCAATGTTTTTACCCTCTAAAGACTCTTTTACAAAAGTTTTATCTTTTACGGGATTTATTTCAGCCTCAGGGAAGTGAACTTCTACTTCTTGATTTTGCTTTAATTTTAAACCTCTTTTTATACAGGTTTTACCATCTACTTTTACGTATTCTTTGTTTATAAGCTGTTCTATTTGATTTCTTGAAGCATCAATTTTAGAACTTAAAAATTTATCTAATCTATTTGTCTCTTGAACAATAAAAAATTTATCCATATTTGGGTACTCTTTCACTATGCGTTTATTTGATAAAAGAATTATTTCACATTTTGATTATTTAATAGTTATATTTGTATTGCCGTTAATATTGTTATCGTACAATCTTATAAGTGAAACAAACCGTATATTAGCGAATAAACAATTAATTTATTTTACGATTTCATTAATTGTTTTCTTTATAATATTTATCTTGCCAATTAGAAGAAATATTAGACTAATTCCTATTTTGTATTGGCTTGGGATATTTTTGCTTTTAGCGGTTGAATTTTGGGGTGTTACAAAGCTAGGTGCAAAAAGATGGTTAAGCTTACCATTTTTAAATATGACAATTCAGCCAAGTGAGTTGTTTAAACCTGTATTTATACTTATGCTTGGACATTTAATACATAGTAAACCACCAGAAGATAGAGGATATAGTTTTAAAGATTTTATATATTTCTCTTTTTATATTTTACTTCCTTTTGTTTTAATCGCAAAAGAGCCTGATTTAGGGACTGCTTTAGTATTATTATTAGTTGGTTATGGAATTTTATTTATAGTTGGAGTAAACTGGAAAATATGGGCTACTATTTTTGTAACCATTGCTTTAGCTTCACCTTTTATTTATACTAATTTGATTAAAGATTATCAGAAAAAAAGGATTAAAGATTTCCTTTCAGAGAAGCCTAGTTATCAAGTGCAACAATCAATTATTGCAATTGGAAATGGTGGTTTAGTTGGAAAAGAAGCCGAAGAAGCGACACAAACACAATTAAAGTTTTTACCTATTGCAACAAGTGATTTTATTTTTGCATATTTTGTGGAGAGATATGGATTTTTAGGAGCTATTGGACTTATATTTATTTATGGTTTATTGATTTATCATCTACTGTCCTTTAATTACTATTTCCATGATGATTATGTAATTCGTTCCTTCGCCTCCGGACTTGGACTTCTCATATTTTTAAATATGAGTATTAATATTTTAATGGTTATTGGTTATGCACCTGTTGTTGGACTTCCTTTACCTCTATTTTCATATGGTGGGAGTTCCTTTATTAACTTTATTGCACTATTTGCTATATTAGAAAATCTATTAGCATTTAGGTATATGGATATGTATAATTTTGAAAGGCGATTATAAAATGGAAGCACAAAGCTCTACTTTTATAGGATTTGAAGACTCTTTTGAAGAGTCAAAGGCAGTTTTATTTGGAGTTCCCTTTGATGGAACAACATCTTTTAAACCAGGAACAAGATTTGCACCAAGTGCAATGAGAGAAGACTCTTGGGGACTAGAAAGTTATAGTCCATATTTAGACAAAGATTTAGAAGATTTAAAACTTTTTGATTATGGAAATTTAGAAGTTCCTTTTGGAGATAAAAAAACTGCTCTTAGAATGATTCAAGAGAAGACTCAAGAAATCATAGATGCTGACAAGATTCCAGTTATGATTGGTGGAGAACATTTAGTATCTCTTGGACCTGTAAAAGCATTATCTAAAAAGTATGAAGATTTACATATTATTCATTTTGATGCTCACACAGATTTAAGAAATGATTATTTAGGTGAAGCTTTAAGTCATGCAACTGTTCTTAGAAGAATTTATGACCAAGTTGGAGGTGGTAGATTAAATCAGTTCTGTATTAGAAGTGGTTTAAAAGAAGAGTTTGAGTGGGCAAAAGAGCACTCTCACTTAGAAAAGTTTACTTATAATACTTTAGAAGAAAGAGTTGAACTTTTAGTTAATAAACCAGTTTATATAACAATTGATTTAGATGTACTTGATCCTTCAGTATTTCCTGGAACTGGAACACCAGAACCAGGTGGAATTGATTTTCATGATATGATGAAAATTATTTCTATTCTTTCAAGACTTGAAAATGTAGTAGGGCTTGATGTAGTAGAACTTAGTCCTAAGTTTGATGCAAGTGGTGTTTCAACTGCAGTTGCATGTAAGACTTTAAGAGAGTTAGTCCTTGCAACTATAAAATAAGTTTTAAAAGAATCTAAAAAAGAGAAAGTTGACCAAGTTTATCTTGTTCAACTTTTTTTATGCATGAACTTTCATCAAATAAAACTTTGTTTACATTTGAAGAAACTTCATACAGTTCTAGTTTTTCATTAGGGTAGATATTAAATAAAGAGTTTATCTCTTTTAAGTTTTGACTATAAAGCCATCCTTGAAAATCTTTCATCTCTAATACTACTGGCATACGGTGGTGAATTTTTCCTAACTTCTCATTTGCATCACAAGTAATTAATGCAACAGTTACTATTTTCATATTTAACTCAATATCAAAATATTCATCCCAAATACCTGCAAGGGCTAAATAGTCATTTTTTATATCTTTTACAAAGTACGGAGTTTTCTCTTTATCTTCTACTTTCCACTCATAAAAACCATTTATAGGAATAATACATCTTCTAAATCTAAATGAATCCCTAAATGTTTGCTTTTCAAAGATAGATTCACTTCTTGCATTTATATTCATTCCTTTTTTATCTTTTGCCCAAGAAGGCAAATATCCAAAGTGGGTATATAAATAGTTTCCATTGTTTAAAAGTGCAGGGATTGGAAGGGTTGGAGGAAGGTTATATCTTGGATTCAAGGTTTGAATCATATCATTTTTTATAAGAAGCTTTGCATCTTCTTTAAAAGATATATCATCATAAATAGCTAAACGACCAGGCATGAGTTTTCTTAAGAAAGAGGTAGTAAAAAACTACCTTTTACTTTTTATTTATTATCTTTGATTATTTGTCTGATTTCTTCTAATAGTTCAACTGAAGCATCAATTTCAGCTTTTCTAATAGCTACACTTTCAATATTACAACCAACTGGAATACCTCTTTTTTTACCATATTTAAATAGGTCTTCAAAAATATCCCTTGATAGTTTTACTGAATCATGTAAAATATCACCAGACTCTTTTAAATCTTCTTCTAAATAGTTTGGAATATTGATTCCTAACCATTTCATAAAATCAAGTGTTTTAGAACTACCACAAGGAGTTAACGTAAAAATAATTGGTACAGGCTCAATATTATTTTCTTTTGCATATTTTGCATAGTCTGTTAAAAATGTTTTTGCAGCATGTACATCATAAACACACTGAGTAATAAAATACTCACACGAACTATTTTGCTTAGAAAATACTCTTAAGTGTTCATCATGTTTTTTCATATGTCTTTCTGGAATTGCAATTCCACCAAGGCAAAGATTATCATTTACCTCTTTTTTTATACCATATGCTTCTTTTAACGTGATATTTGTTTGTTGCTCATGACTTGCTGCTCCAACAAATACAGAGTGTACTTGAGTTGCCTTTGTACTTTCAAGCCAAGTTGCAAACTGCTTTGCAGTATAATTACCAACTGCTCTATAAACAATTCTTGGAGTTTTTAAATCTTGTAAATAGTTTTTTGAGTACTCACAAGGATTAATTGTTTTAATAAAAGGAAAAGGTCTTTTTTCATCTGTTCTATCTGATTCATCTTGAATATCATAAAGAACTAGACCATCAACATTTAGACTTGAAATTCTTTCAACATGTTTTTTAGCAATCTCTTTTATCTCTTCTTCTGTATGTTTTACTTTTGGCGGTGTAATTCCGTATAATAATATTCCATTCTCTTTATTTCTAATCTTATCTGTAAGCATTTAAAACCTTGATTTTAATTATATAAATTATAAATTTTTCGTATTATACATTAATACAACTTGTAGTAAACGTATATTTTTATTTTTGTAGCTGTTTTGGGTCTTGGATAATCTTTGTATGCATACTCAATTGTTTCCACTGTATTTTCATCTAAACTTGAATACCCAGAAGTATTGCTAATTCTTAAATCTGTAATATCACCATTTGGATGAAGAGTAAATTCAACTATATTCATTCCTTGTTGACCAGTACGAACTGCTATATGTGGATACCTTAAGTAGCTTTGAGTAATTCTTCCTATATCTTTTAAGTTCTTTTGTAAAAATACTTTTTGAACCTTTGTAAAAGAGTTGTACTCTTCCCCATAAAGATTGATGTAGCTTTTAGTTATATCATCAAGCATCTCTTTATCTAAAGGAACTGGTTCTGCAAGTAAAAAATTCTCTAATGACCTTTTTTCAATATCTTTTTCTCTTTGTGTTTTTTTAGGAATATCTTTAGTGAAAGTAGGTTTTGCTTCAACTTTTGGTCTTGGTATTTTTTGAACTTTCTTAGGCTTTTTTATAACCTCTCTTTTAGCAACTTCTTTTTTAGGTAGTTTTACTTCTTTATATTTTTTTGGTCTATCTTGTTTTTTAGGTTCTACTTTCTCTTGTTTTGGTTTTGTTTGCTTTTTAGGTTGTGCTTTTGGTTGTAGTTTTACAAAGTGCACAGAAGATTTATCAATTTTTTTTGAGCTTGCAGGTTTGTCAGACATCTGCTCTTTAGGTGTTTCGATTTTAGTCAAAAATAAAAAGTGAAGAGTTATTGATAAAATAAACGCTAGTATAATAAGTTTCATAACGCAATTATAGTAGAATGTTGCTTTTAATTATAAAAAATAATGATAAATAGGATACATAATGTTTGAAAAATCGATAGAAGCTTATGAAGAAGCTTGCCAAGTAATCCCTGGGGGTGTTGACTCACCAGTTAGAGCTTTTAAAAGCGTAGGGGGAACACCACCATTTATTGAAAAAGGTGAGGGTGCTTATTTAGTAGATGTAGATGGTAACAAATACTTAGACTTTGTTCAAAGTTGGGGACCACTAATATTCGGACATTGTGATGAAGAGATTGAAGAAGCAGTAATTGAAACAGTTAAAAAAGGTCTTTCTTTTGGTGCACCAACAATTTTAGAAACTGAATTAGCAAGTGAAATTGTTGAAATGTATGAGAATATTGACAAAGTAAGATTTGTAAGTTCTGGTACTGAAGCTACTATGTCTGCAATTAGATTAGCAAGAGGTGTAACTGGAAGAAATGATATTGTTAAGTTTGAGGGTTGTTACCATGGACACTCTGATTCTTTATTAGTTCAAGCAGGTTCAGGTATGGCTACATTTGGAAGCCCAAGTTCACCAGGTGTTCCAGCAGATTTAACAAAACATACACTTCTTTGTGAATATAACAACATAGAAAGCTTAAGAAAATGTTTTGAGCAATCAAGTGATATTGCTTGTATTATTATAGAGCCAATTGCAGGAAACATGGGATTAGTTCCAGCAAGTGAAGAGTTCTTAATTGAGTGTAGAGCACTTTGTGATAAACATGGGGCTTTATTAATTTTTGATGAAGTAATGACTGGATTTAGAGCTTCATTAACAGGAGCTAGTGGAATAGTTGAACCAGATGCAGATATCATTACTTTTGGTAAAGTAATTGGTGCTGGTATGCCTGTTGGTGCATTTGCAGCTTCTAAAGAAATCATGGGACATTTAAGTCCAGATGGTGCAGTTTACCAAGCAGGAACTTTAAGTGGAAACCCAGTTGCTATGGCAGCAGGACTTACAAGTTTAAGAAAATTAAAATCAATTCCAAACTTACATACAGAGTTAAATAGAAAAGCTGTTAAGTTAGTTGAAGGTTTAAAAGAAGTAGCAAGTAAAAACAATATCGGTCTTCAAGTTGATACAAGAGGTTCAATGTTTGGATTCTTCTTTGCAGATAAAATGCCAAGAAACTTTAAAGAAGTAAGTGCACTTTGTGATTTTGAAAGATTTGGTAAGTTCCACCATGAGATGATTAAAAAAGGTTTCTATTTTGCTTGTTCTCAATATGAAGCTGGATTTATCTCAACTGTAATGTCTGATTCTATGATTGATGAGTGTATTGCTGCAGCTGATGAAGTAATGCAAAACTTATAAAAAGGAAAATATAAATGTCAACTTTTAAAAATGTTGAATTAACAAAAAAAGCAAATGTATATTTTGATGGAAATGTTACAAGTAGATCATTTGTAGATGAAAATGGTGAAGATAAATCTTTAGGTATTATGATGCCTGGAGAGTATACATTTGGTACAAATCAAGCAGAGCTAATGGAAATTCTTGCTGGAGAAGTAGAAGTTAAATTAAAAGATTCTGATACATGGAATACATATACAGCTGATACTTCTTTTGATGTTCCTGCTAATTCAAGCTTTGATATTAAAGTAAAAACAATAACTGATTATTGTTGTTCATATATTAAATAGGTAAATTAATGGAAAATAATAAAAATGTTGAAGAAACACCAAAGCACCAAAATAAACTTAGAGCTTTAGATAATCTATCTTTAGGTATTTCACTTGTTGCAGCAGTTGCAATTGGTTTTGGTATCGGATATGGTCTTAAAACTTGGACAGGTTATGAATGGACTTTATGGCTAGGTATTTTTTGGGGTATAGCAGCAGCTGGACTTAATATTCAAAAAGCATACAAAAGAGCTAAAAAAGAGTATGAAGGTTTAGAAAATGACCCAAGATATGCTCACAGAGCAAAATATGGCGATAAATCAGAAGTAGATGACAAATAATAAATATATAATCAATTTTGCAAAGGTATTCTTAGTACTTGATGCAATATTAATAATCTACTCTTTAATCTTTCAAAATGCAACTTGGGCTTTAAATACTCAAGTTGCTTTTTTAGGTTCTTTATTTGTAACACTTGCTTCATTTCTAGCTTATAGAAGAAATGTAAATAATAGACTATCAACCCTTGACGAAAAAAGTGAACATCAATCTTTAGAAGATAGAGATAAAGTAGATGAAATAGATGATCCCTTTGATTTATACTCTGAGTATGAAGAAATTCCAGAAGAGGAATTAACAACAGAGAAAATTAAAGAGATAATTAAAGATGAAAAATCAAAGGTAAAAAAACACTCTATTAAAAATGCATTTACTTCAGCAGGTGGTTTTGTATCTATATATAGAATACTTGGTTATGGTTCTTTGATTTTTGGTTTTTTTGCATTAAATAACAATGGTATTTTTCTAGCAGTTCCATTTTTAATTGGACTTGGTGTTGTTCCTTTAGGAACATTACTTTCAAAGCTTGTTTTTAAAAATAAGTTAGAAGAAGAGTAAAAAGTTTCTTGACCTTACTTTATGATTAAAGGAAGGTCAATAGAAACTTTATCTTGTAGTTTTGTAACTATAAATGAGGCTTGTTCGTCTTCATAGTTAAATGAGTCTAAGTCTATATTGTTACTAGAACTTATCTCAACACTTATAATTGAGTATTTCTTTCCATCAATTTTAATATATTCACCAATCTTTAAAATCACAGATGTAGTTACTATTTCACTTTCATCAAATGCATCATATATAAGATTAAGTGTTTTAATAAACTCTTTTGCATTGATTTTAAACTCTGGAATAGAAGGGTCATAGTTTTTGATAAACTTACTAGCAGATTTTATTTTTTTACTTGAAATAGCTAAATCTACAAGTGTAAATATATTTGTGATATTAGTATTTTTTGTACTTAATTGAGAGTCTTTTTTCACCATAGCACTTTTATAAAGTTTCATATGGATTTCATCTTCATTGTCATACTTAACAGTAATAGCATAAAAAGTGTAGTTTTCTATACTTAAATCTATATATGTAGTTTCTACACCAAAAGTCTTAGGTGCATATTTTAAAGTTAAATCAAAAAGCTCTTTTTGTTTAATTCTATTAAACAAAAATTGAGCTTCATGATTAGAAAACAGAAGTTTTCCACTTGAGGAAAAGGAAATAACCGGATTTAAATCTAGTTCAACCCATTCTTCAAAAAAATTCATTTTATTAGCTTTCTACGTAGTTTTTAAGGTTTTTACCTACTTTTGGATGCTTAAGCTTTTTAATAGCACTTGATTCAATTTGTCTAACTCTTTCTCTTGTTACAGAAAGTTCTTTTCCAATCTCTTCTAGTGTTCTATCACTCGCATCTTCCATAAGTCCAAATCTCATTCTAACAACTGCTTGTTCTCTTTCATTCAGTTGTGCTAATATTTGATCAATTTGACCTTGTAAGTCATCTTTCATAATATTATCAATTGGAGTTGGAGCTTTTTCATCAGGTACGAAGTCCCCAAATTTACCATCATCATCAGATCCAATAGGAGCTTCAAGTGATACAGGTTCTTTAGTGATTTTAATTACTTGTTTTACTTTATCAACAGGTAACCCAACTTCTTTTGAGATTTCCTCTACATCTGGCTCTTTACCATTTTCTTGAATACCTTTTCTGATGATTTTATTAATTCTATTAATAGTTTCAATCATGTGAATTGGAATTCTAATAGTTCTAGCTTGGTCAGCAATTGCTCTTGAAATTGCTTGTCTAATCCACCAAGTTGCATAAGTAGAGAATTTATAACCTTTTTTATACTCAAACTTATCAACGGCTTTCATAAGACCAATATTTCCTTCTTGGATTAAGTCTAAGAAAGGTAAACCTCTGTTTGTATATCTTTTTGCAATAGATACAACAAGTCTAAGGTTTGATTTCGCCATTCTAGTTTTAGCTTGGTCAGTAATCTTCTTACCTCTTTTGATTTGCTCTAATACATCCACAAGTTCTTCCGGCTCTAAATCAAATCCACCTTTAGAAGCTTCTGCTGTTTGGAACAGTTTTTTGATTTCCATATAAGTAGAAACCATAGTTGCTTCAGGAACCATAGAAGTAATTTGTGCTTTTGATAAGTTAATAATATTATCTAAAATCTTTTGGTGGTTTTTTAATAAAATATCATTAAATAGAGGCAATTTATACTCTAGTTTTTTTAATTCTGTTTCAAAACCAGTATCTGATTTAAGTGCTGTTTCCATTGCTTTTACAATCTCAGAAATAAGCTTAGAAGTAGGTCCTAAATCAGTAAGAGCATCTTTTACAACTCTCTTTTTAAATGCAGCAGCAAGATTAAATTGCATTTGATCTTGTTCTGTATCTGATTTTGCTTCTTCTTTAGTTTGGAATTTAAGCCAATCTTTTTTTGCTTTTTCTAAAACTTTAAATGCTGCAATAATAGTTTCAGCTCTTTTATCAAGTTTTTTAGTTTTTTTAGAAGATTTTTCATCTTCTGTTTCTTCTTCAGCCTCTTCAACTTCTTCAGTTTCAGAAGAGTCATCAGAGTCTTCATCATCAAAGTTTCTGAATAATTCTTTTACTTTTCTTTCTCTGTTTACTAAAGGTTCTTTATATTCTAAGATGAAATCAATTAAGTAAGGAACATAACAGATTGCATCAAGAATGATATCTTCACCCATTTCAATTTTTTTAGAAATTTCAATTTCTTCTTCTTTTGTAAGAAGTGGAATTTGACCCATTTCTCTTAAATACATTCTAACCGGTGAATCTGATCTTGACCACTCTAAAAGCTCTTTGTTTTTAAGTAGGTCGAAAACATCTTCATCGTTTTCTTTCATTTTGTTTCTTAGGTCTTCTTTCTTTTTTGCCTCTTCAGCATTCATTCTTTTTGCTTGTTCTTGTGAACTAATAAGTGTTACGTTATATAGTTGTGTGAAAGCTAAAAGTTTTTTAACGTTTGCAGCTGAAGGAGCTTTTGGAAAGATTTTAATAAGTTTCTCATACGTTAGAACAGATTCTTTGTATTCTTTTACCGTCTGTTCAATCTCTTTATTTAAATCTTTTGCGCTCATAAATGGAAATTCCTCATTTGTTTTAAAGATAAGGTATATATTATACCGAAACTATTTGAAATTACCTTTAATTTTATTTACTTAATCTATTATTTTTTAATTTTTAGATAAAATAACGGACTTTATAAAAATATCCAAGAAGTTTTGAGATAAAAATTTATGGTAAGTAAGGAAGTTTAAAATGAGTAAAATAACGGGAAAAGTTTGGAATTTTGGGGCAAATATTGATACAGATGTTATCATTGCTGCTAGATATTTAAATAGCTCTGATCCAGAACATTTAGCTAAGTATGTAATGGAAGATGCAGATCCTGATTTTCCAAAGAAATTACAAAAAGGTGATATTATTGTTGCTGGAGAAAACTTTGGTTGTGGTTCTTCAAGAGAGCATGCACCAATCGCTTTAAAAGCTGCTGGAGTTGCAGCAGTTGTTGCTCCATCATTTGCAAGAATCTTTTATAGAAATGCATTTAATATGGGATTACCAATTTTTGAACTACCTGAATCATTAGAGATCAAAGAGGGTGAAGAAATTTCAATTGATTTAGATGCAGGTGAAATTACAAATAATACTACAAATAAAACATATAAATTTATACCAATCCCAGAGTTTATGCAAGAGCTAATCTCTACTGGTGGTTTAATTAATTTTGCAAAAGCTGAAATGGGAGTTGAAAAATAATGAAAAAATATAATATTTCAATTATTAAAGGTGACGGTATTGGTCCAGAGATTGTTGATGAAGCAATTAAAGTTTTAGATGCAGTTTCTTATTCTTGTGGGTTCTCTTTAGAGTACAAAGAATATTTAATGGGTGGTATTGCTATTGATGTTACAGGTGATCCATTACCAGCTGAGACTGTTACTGGAGTATTAAACTCAGATGCTTGTTTATTTGGAGCGATTGGTGGAGAGAAATGGGATACTTTACCAAGGGATAAAAGACCAGAAACTGGACTTTTAAAATTCAGAGAAGCAATGGAAGTTTATGCAAACTTAAGACCAGCTATTATTTATGATGAGTTAGTAAATGCTTCAACACTTAAGCCTGAGGTTATTGAAGGTGTTGACATTATGATTGTAAGAGAGCTTATTGGTGGAATCTATTTTGGTCAACCAAGAGAAAATGATGGTTTCAAAGCATTTAATACTATGGTTTATACTAAACCAGAAATTGAAAGAATTGGTAAACAAGCATTTGAATTAGCAATGAAAAGAGATAAAAGAGTTTGTTCTGTTGATAAAGCTAATGTTCTTGAAGTTTCTCAATTATGGAGAGACACTATGGAAGAGATTGCAAAAGATTATCCAGAAGTTGAATTATCTCATATGTATGTTGACAATGCTGCAATGCAACTTGTAAGAAATCCAAGACAATTTGATGTTATCGTAACTGGAAATATCTTTGGTGATATCTTATCTGATACTGCTTCTATGGTTGTTGGTTCTATTGGATTATTACCATCAGCTTCAACTGGAGACAAAACAGCAATCTATGAACCAATTCATGGTTCAGCTCCTGATATTGCAGGACAAGGAATTGCAAACCCAATTGCAACAATTGAGAGTGCTGGAATGATGTTAAGATACTCTTTAGGAGAAATTGAAGCAGCAGACAAAATTGATGCAGCAATTAAAAAAGCATTAAAAGATGGTTATAGAACTGGTGATTTAGCTGCTTATGATGCTAAAGAAGTTGTTTCTACTGCAGAAATGGGTGATGTTATTGCAAATAATATAAAATAAATTTAGGAGTTTATGGTTATGTCTAAAAAGTATAGATTAGTTACAAGAAGTGATATGGATGGTTTAGTGTGTGGAACACTAATGAAATACCTAGGTATTATTGATGAAATAACTTTTGTTCACCCAAAAGATATGCAAGATGGAAAAATTGAAATAACGCAAAACGATATTACAACTAACTTGCCATATGTAGATGGTGTATATCTAGCTTTTGATCATCACTTTTCAGAAACACTAAGAAATGAAAAAAGAGATAACCATATAATTGAAGCAGATGCACCAAGTGCTGCTGAAGTTGTATACCAATACTATGGAGGAGATGAAAAGTTTCCTTCAAGTTTTAGACCTATGATGGATGCAGCAAACAAAGCAGACAGTGCAGCTTTCACAAAAGAAGACATACTAAATCCTCAAGGATGGGAGTTATTAAGTTTCTTAATGGACTCAAGAACTGGACTTGGAAGATTTAGAGAGTTTACTGTTTCAAATTATCAATTAATGATGGATTTAATTGACTATTGTAAAGATCATACAATTGAAGATATTTTAAAACTATCAGACGTAAAAGAGAGAGTTGATTTATACTTCAAATATGAAAAAGAGTTTGAAGAACAACTAAAAAGATGTACGACTATAAAAGGTAATCTTGCAATTATTGATTATAGAGATGAAGAGACTATTTTCCCTGGAAATAGATTTTTAGTATATGCTTTACATCCAGAAATTAATATCTCTACACATGTTGTATGGGGAAGAGAAAAACAAAATGTTGTATTCTCTCCTGGTAAATCAATTATTAATAAAACTTCAAAAACAAATGTTGGTGAACTAATGCTTAAATATGGTGGCGGTGGCCACAAAGCTGCTGGTGGTTGTCAAATTGACCATGATAAAGCAGAGCAAGTATTAGAAGAGTTAATTACTCAAATCAACGCTGACGGTTAATCTTTAACCGTTTATAAATAAATAGGATAAAATCCTATTTATTTGTTTCACTTTCATTATCTAATAAATCATCATGTTCATCCATATCCCAAGGAAGTGTCGCTGGTGTAGTATGAATAAATCTTAAATATCTTTCAAACTGAGTAATAATATCATTGATAATTGTATGTTCTTCATAGCCATATAAATCATAATGTAATGCTCCTCTTTTTAAGAAGGCTTCTGCATTATAATAGTACTTTTGTTTTTTATTTGCATCTTCTAGGTGTGCAAAATCAGGCATCTCATACTCTCTTAGCCTTACTTCATATGTAAACTTAATATTTTCATCTTTATAGATAGAAATAATAGCTCTAACATACTCTTCGTCATACTCAATATCACAATCCCATTCAGATTCATTAAGTTCTTTTTTTATTTTGTTCATACTATTTAGAACATCTTTTTTTATAAAGTTCTCAACAACATTTTTCTTAGGAAAGTTAATTAGCTCTTGTAATCTTCCTTTCCAGAAATCTTCATTATCAATACTTGGGTGTTGAAAATTCATATTTACATTGTGTTGTAAACTATCTTCTCTATGGTTTTCAATTATAAGTGCTCTCCACATTCCAATAGCTGCTATTATCATAATAATAGCAAAGGGTAGGGCACTAACAATAGATGCTGTTTGTAAAGCTCCTAATCCACCTGCAACTAAAAGTACAGATGCCACAAGACCTTCTAAGATTACCCAAAATGATCTTTGCCAAACAGGAGTATGAATAACACCACCTGAAGCTAAAGAGTCAATTACAAGTGAACCTGAGTCAGAAGAGGTTACAAAGAAAGTGATAATTAAAAATACAGCTATAAATGATAAAACATCAGTCAAAGGTAATCTTTCAAAAAGTTTGAAAAGTGCAATTGCTTTGTCATTTTGAACTTCTGTAATAAGTGAATCATAACCTTGAATCATAACCATATGTAAAGCTGTATCACCAAACACAGAGAACCAAAGGAAAGTAAAGACTGTTGGTACAAGCATAACACCTACTACAAACTGTCTTATTGTTCTACCTTTACTAATCTTTGCAATAAATAGACCTACAAAAGGTGCCCAAGCAATTGTCCAACCAAAAATAAATAGTGTCCAGTTTCCAATCCAATCATTTGAAACATAAGCTTGCAGACTAAAAGTTCTTTCAACAATATTACTTAAATAGCTTCCCGTATTTTCTAAGAAAGTATTTAATATAAATATCGTAGGACCTACAACAAATACAAAAGTCATTAATGCAATAGCTAAGTAGATATTTAACAATGACAATCTTTTTACACCCTTATCCATACCTGCTAAAACAGAAAAAAGTGCTAGTCCTGTAATTACAACAATAGTAATAATTTGAGTAGTAATACTCACTTCTATACTTGGCCACAAGTAGTTTAATCCTGCATTTATTTGTGATACAGATAAACCTAAAGTTGTAGCAATACCAAATAGTGTTCCTAAGATTGCAAAAGTATCAACAGTATGACCTGCTGGACCATGAATTTTTTCACCTATTAGTGGATATAAAGTCGACCTCATTGATAGTGGTAAACCATGTCTAAATGCAAAGTAAGCAAGTGATAAACCAACTAAACCATAAATAGCCCAAATATGAAATCCCCAGTGAAAATATGCAATTTGCATAGCTTGTTTTGCTGCTTCAACTGTTTGAGCTTCTCCAGTAGGAGGTTCAGCATAGTGCAAAATAGGTTCTGCCACACCAAAGAAAAGCAAGGCTATACCGTAACCTGCTGAAAACAACATAGCAAACCATGAGGAAAAACTATATTCTGGTTCTGAATGATTAGGACCAAGTTTTATATCTCCCCAGCCCGATAAGGCAATAGATACAATAAAAATTAGAAATAATGCAACGGCTAACATATAAAACCAACCAAAGTCATTTGTTATATATGTTAATGTAGCAGAGAATACTTCTCCCATAAGTTTAGGGTCACTTATAGTTCCAACAACTAATAGAAATATAACTATTACAGCTGGAATAAAAACAGGAAGAAGAATAGTAGAATTTGATTTTTTAAATTTCTCTAACATAGATTATCCTTTCAATAGATAATCTATATTAACAAAATATAATTAAGAAGCTAATTTCGTCAAAAGAGATGATATAAATTTATCAAAAGATGGTAAGTTTAAATCTGCTTCTCTTTGCTTTTTACCCCACATAGGCTCAGGGAAAAATGAGTCCTCTTTAAATCTAGACATAACATGAAAATGTACATGTGGAACATAATTTCCAAATGAAGCAATATTTATCTTTTCTGGTTTATAGTATTCAAGCATATGTTTTTCAATAATATCAAGGCATCTAAGTATTTCCATTTTTGTTTCATTATTACAATAAGAAAACTCTTTTATATTTTCATTTGTGAAAATAATTAGCCATGGAATTTCACTTGTTTCTACTTTTATATTTATTAAGTCATTTTTATATATCATTACATCTCTTATTATTAAATTTAGATTTGTATCTTACCACAGCACTAATTAAACTACATTTAAGCAAGAATTAATTATAATCCGAATCCATTTTTCCAACCATAGAGGAATTTTTTATAAAATTTTTGTGTTTTATAAAGGGTTGGGCAGAACCAGAAAAAAGCAAATAACCCTTGTCTCAAATGAGATACAATGGTTGTTTTGTCTTGGCTAGGCCGATTTTTATTGCGATGCAATATTAAAAAATCGGGGCGAACTACGAAAAAGCAAAGCAGTTTGCTTTTTTCAATAGTAGTTCTTCCCTGTTGGAATGTGGTAATAAACACAAAAGAGGAATGACTGATGAAAGTTAGAGCTTCAGTAAAAAAAATGTGTGATAAATGTAAAGTTATCAAAAGAAAAGGTATCGTTAGAGTAATCTGCGAAAACAAAAAACATAAACAGAGACAAGGATAATCGATGGCAAGAATTGCAGGTGTTGATTTACCAAATAAAAAAAGAATGGAATATGCATTAACGTATATTTACGGAATTGGTTTACATAACTCTAGATTAATCTTAGACGCTACTGGTATCTCTTATGATAAAAGAGCACACGAACTAACAGAAGACGAAGCAGCGGCAATTAGACAAGAAATCCAAAAGAACTATATGGTTGAGGGTGATCTTAGAAAGAAAGTTGCAATGGATATTAAATCTTTAATGGACTTAGGTTCTTACAGAGGTTTAAGACATAGAAAAGGTTTACCTTGTAGAGGGCAAAAGACTAAGACTAATGCCAGAACAAGAAAAGGTAAAAAGAAAACTGTTGGTGCAGCATAAGAAGGATAACGAATGGCAAAAAGAAAAGTAACTAGAAAAAAAGTTGTAAAAAAGAATATTGCTGACGGTATCGTTCACATTGCAGCAACGTTCAATAACACTATGGTAACAGTAACTGACTCTGCTGGTAATGCAATCGCATGGTCAAGTGCAGGAAACTTAGGATTCAAAGGTTCTAAAAAATCTACTCCATTTGCAGCTCAACAAGCTGTTGAAGATGCAATGACTAAAGCTATGGAACATGGTATCAAAAATGTAGGTATTAAAATCCAAGGACCAGGTTCAGGTAGAGACACAGCAGTTAAATCTGTTGGAGCTATAGAAGGTATTTCTGTTAAGTGGTTTAAAGATGTAACACCTTTACCACACAATGGTTGTAGACCTCCTAAAAGAAGAAGAGTGTAAGGAGTATAGGTATGGCAAGATATAGAGGACCAAGAGAAAAAATTGAGAGAAGATTAGATGCAGACCTTGGATTAAAAGGTGAGAGAAGACTTAACGGTAAATCTGCATTAGAGAAAAGACCATATGCTCCAGGACAACATGGACAAAGAAGAACTAAGATTTCTGAGTATGGTTTACAATTAAGAGAAAAGCAAAAAGCTAAATACCTTTACGGTGTATCTGAAAAACAATTCAGAAAATACTTTAAAGACGCTGCAAGAAGAGATGGAAACACAGGTGCAAACCTTATTTCGTTAATCGAGCAAAGATTAGATAACGTTGTATTTAGAATGGGATTCGCTACTACTAGAGCGAGTGCAAGACAATTTACAACTCACGGACATATCCTTGTTGACGGTAAGAAAGTTGATATTCCTTCTTACGTTGTTAAACCAGGACAAAAAATTGAGATTAAAGAAAAATCTAAATCTAACCCACAAATCGTTAGAGCATTAGAATTAACTAACCAAACTGGTATGGTTGAATGGGTTGATGTAGATAAAGATAAAGTATTCGGAATTTTTACAAGAATCCCAACAAGAGAAGAAGTTGTTATTCCTGTTGAAGAAAGATTAATCGTAGAGTTATATTCTAAATAATAAATAAGGTTAGCTATGAAAAAATTTGCAGACACACCGTTTTTACCAACAGAAGTTGAGATAGAAGCTATCAGTGATAATGAGGCTAAAATATCAGCATATCCATTTGAAAGTGGTTTTGCAATTACTTTAGCACACCCTTTAAGAAGACTTCTTCTTTCTAGCTCGGTTGGATACGCTCCAATCGCAGTTAAAATCGAAGGAGCTTCGCATGAGTTTGACTCATTAAGAGGAATGCTTGAAGATATAGCTATTTTTATAATTAATCTAAAAAATATTAAGTTTAAAATCAATGGTGATGAAGATCAAGTTGTAGTTGAATACTCTTTTGATGGACCAAAAGAAATCAAAGGTGAAGACTTAGTAAACTCTGATGTAGAAGTTGTTTCTCCAGATGTTCACTTAGCAACTATCAACTCTGATTGTAACTTAACTTTCTCTGTAATTATCCAAAGAGGTATTGGTTATATGCCTTCTGAAGATATCAGAGAGATCGTAGGATCAGATTATATTCCAATTGACGCTTTCTTTACACCAGTAAAAAAAGTTGTTTACGATATTGAAAAAATGTTAGTTGAAGATAATCCTAACTTTGAAAAAGCTGTATTTAATGTACAAACAAATGGACAAATTACTCCAATTGCTGCGTTCAAAGAAGCAGTATCTGTTATGTACTCTCAAATGTCAGTATTTAACAAAGTATTTGATTTATCAGAAGTAACTGTTAGCGATGCTGGTGAAGAGCCAGTTGAGTTAAAAGATTTAATTGTAAAAATTGATGATTTAAATCTAAGTGCTAGATCATTCAACTCTTTAGATAGAGCTGGATTAAAATTCTTAGGTGAACTAGTACTTATGAGTGAAGTAGAAGTAAAAAATATTAAGAATCTTGGAAAAAAATCTTTTGATGAAATCTCAGAGAAATTAGAGTCTTTAGGTTTCCCAATTGAAAATACACTTCCAGAAAATGTTGCATCGGCTTTAAGAAGAAAGCTTGAGCAACTTAAAGCATAATTTAAGGGTTTGATATGAGACATAAGCACGGATATAGAAGATTAAACAGAACATCTTCTCATAGAAAAGCATTACTAAAAAACTTAGCAATCGCTATCATTGAGAGAGAGAAGATTGAAACAACTGTACCAAAAGCAAAAGAGTTAAGAAGATATATTGAGAGATTAGTAACTACTGCTAGAAATGCTGATTTTAACACTCACAGAGCTGTTTTCAAAGCATTACAAGATAAAGAAGCTACTAAAAAATTAATTAATGAAATTGCACCAAAATACGAAGGTAGAAATGGTGGATATACTTCAATAATTAAAACTAGAATTAGAAGAGGTGATGCTACTCAAATGGCATTCATTTCTTTTGTATAATCTACAATAGTTTTTATACACTCTTCAAAAGGCAGAAGTCATTGACTTTTGCCTTTTTTTATTTCTAAAAAATTACACTTTTTAAATATCAAAATTTCATTTACCAGATTTTAATCATTTTTTTTGTATAATGGCGCGTTATACTATATATTTGTAAAACTCTAGGAGAAACATTTGATAACTCTAAAAGAAGCACTAAAATTAAATAGTGATGAATTAAAGAAGCTTAAAGAAGATTTAGCTTCTAAAGCAAAAGAGAGTAATATTGGTGCTTACGTGGAACAGCTAACAAATACTGATATAACAGATTCAAGCAATGGTGTTCCAATTGCTATAAAAGATAATATAAACGTTAAAAATTGGGAGATTACTTGCTCAAGTAATATTCTAAAGGGATATAAATCACCATACAATGCTACTGTAATCAATAAGCTTGAAGAGGCTGGGTTATGTGCATTTGGTAGAACAAACATGGATGAGTTTGCTATGGGAAGTTCTACAGAGTCATCTTGTTATGGTAAGACTTTAAATCCTGTTGATAATACAAAAGTTCCAGGAGGAAGTTCGGGTGGTTCTGCAGCAGCTGTTGCTGGTGGAATTGCTATTGCAGCTTTAGGAACAGATACTGGTGGAAGTATTAGACAACCTGCAGCTTATTGTGGTGTTGTTGGTATGAAACCAACTTATGGAAGAGTTTCAAGATATGGTATTACTGCATACTCTTCATCTCTAGATCAATGTGGTCCAATCACTCAAAACGTAGAAGATGCTGCTATTTTATATGATATTATTTCAGGAAATGATCCAATGGATTCAACTTCTGCAAATGTAGAGTATGAACCAGTTGCTCCAAAACTAGATGGAGATAGAAAATTAACAATTGCAGTTATCGACAGTTTTGTAGAGCAAGCAAGTCCAGCTATCCAAGAAGGATATAAAAAGGCTATTAAAGCTTTTGAAGATGCAGGACATAGAATTGTTCACAAAAATATGTTAGATACAAGTAAAATCCTTTCATCTTATTATATCGTTGCTACAGCTGAAGCAAGTGCAAACCTTTCTAGATTTGATGGTGTTAGATATGGAAATAGAAAAGGTGATGGTGGATTAAAAGATATGTACACTCAAACAAAATCACAAGGTTTTGGTGAAGAAGTACAAAAAAGAATCATGCTTGGTTCTTTCGTTTTAAGTTCTGGTTATTATGATGCATATTATATTAAAGCTCAAAAAGTTAGACATCTAATTAAAGATGAATATGAAGCAATTTTCAACGATGCTGACTTAATCCTTTCTCCAGTAGCTCCAACTACTGCTCCTGAGTTTGGAAGCTTTAAAACATCACTTGAAATGTATTTAAGTGATATATATACTATTTCTGTAAACCTTGCTGGCTTACCTGCAATTTCATTACCTGTTTCAAAAGATGAAGATGGTATGCCAGTTGGATTACAGTTAATTGGAAAAGCTTATGATGAGCAAACTGTGTTTGATGGTGCTTTAGCGTTAGAAAAAGCTGTAAATTATACAAAATAGATATTCAATAGGGGTTATATTATGAGAATTAAAAAAAGAGCGTTAACATTTGAGGATGTGTTATTAGTACCAGCAAAATCTGAAGTACTACCAAAAGAAGTTTGTATCAAAACAAAATTAACAAAAAAAATTGAATTGAATATTCCTTTTGTATCTGCTGCAATGGATACAGTAACTGAATACCAAGCTGCAATTGCTATGGCTAGACTTGGTGGTATTGGAATTATTCATAAAAATATGGATATTGAGTCTCAAGTATTACAATGTAAAAAAGTTAAAAAGTCTGAGTCTGGAATGATTATTGACCCTGTAACAATTACTCCAAATCAAACTTTACAAGATGCAGAAGATATCATGGCATCTTATAAAATCTCTGGTGTTCCAGTTGTTGATGAAAATAACAAGTTATTAGGCATTTTAACAAACAGAGATATGAGATTTACAAAAGATTTTAGTGAATTAGTAATTGATAAAATGACTAATATGCCTTTAATCACTGGAAAAGAAGGTACTACATTAGAAGAAGCTGCTGATGTAATGCACCAAAATAAGATTGAAAAATTACCAATTATTGATGAAAATGGTTTCTTAAAAGGTCTTATTACAATTAAAGATATCAACAAAAAAAGAGAATATCCAAATGCAAATAAAGATGAGTTTGGAAGATTAAGAGTTGGTGCTGCAATTGGTGTAGGTCAAATGGATAGAGCAACTGCATTAGTTGAAGCTGGTGTTGATGTTTTAGTTCTTGATTCAGCTCATGGACACTCAAAAGGTATTCTAGATAGCGTTAAAGCTATTAAAGAAGCTTTAGATGTAGAAGTTATTGCTGGAAATGTTGCAACAGCTGAAGCAACTGCTGATTTAATCGCAGTTGGTGCTGACGCAGTTAAAGTAGGTATTGGACCTGGTTCTATTTGTACTACTAGAATTGTTGCTGGTGTTGGTGTTCCTCAAATTTCTGCAATTGATGAGTGTGCTGCTGAAGGTGCTAAACATGGTGTTCCTGTTATCGCTGATGGTGGTATCAAATACTCTGGTGATGTTGCAAAAGCACTTGCTGTTGGTGCATCTGCTTGTATGATGGGTTCTGCATTAGCAGGTACTGATGAATCTCCAGGTGAAGTTGTATTATTCCAAGGAAGAAAATTCAAAACTTATAGAGGAATGGGTTCTATTGGAGCTATGACTAAAGGAAGTAATGATAGATATTTCCAAGAAGGAACTGCGGCTGATAAACTTGTACCAGAAGGAATTGAAGGTAGAGTTGCTTACAGAGGAAGTGTTCAAGATATCATTCATCAAATGGTTGGTGGATTAAGAGCTTCTATGGGTTACTTAGGGTCTAAAGATATTCCTACATTCCAAGAGAAAGCTGAATTTGTAGAAATTACATCTGCTGGGCTTAAAGAGTCTCATGTTCATGATGTAACAATTACTAACGAAGCTCCTAACTATCACGTATAATATAAAAGTTTTGTAACTTTAAATATTCTACGTTCAACTGCATTTTTAGAGACAGTCACTTACTACATGTAAGCTCCTGCCTCTAAAACTTATCTGCCTTGACTCTTTAAATTCTAAAACTTTTTGAAAAAAAATTAAAAAACTAATATTGTGACATCAATTGTGACAAGTTTTTATTATAATAATGAAAAGGATTAAAATGAAAAAAAATTTGTTAATCAGTATTTTTATTATAGTGTTTTTTAGTGCTTGTTCTATTAAGCCACAAGCTTATGATTTGTCAACTAAGGCAATTTCTCCAGTACTGAATATTGATAAAAATATCCCAAGTTTTAAAATAACAAACTTCAAATATAAACCAAATATTAAGATTAGTCAGCATACTACATCGATGCTTGGATGCTTTCCTTGTAAAGCAGATGGAAGTTCTCCAGGAACTTTATATGCCGAGCCAATTAGTGAAATTATTAAGGCAGAAGTTAAAAATGCATTTAATGAAATAATGATAGGAAAAATAAATAAAACTTGTCAATTAACTGCAACAATTCATTTGGTTGGGTTTGATATCATGGATGGTGATTCTAGTGTTGATTTAACTTATTATTTATTAAAGAATAAGAACACTATTTTCAAAAGAAGAGTAAAAGGGCATTATAACGCCGAGCTATTTGATCCTTTAGCTAGAGACAGACTTTATTCAAAAGCATCAAGAAACTCAGTTGAAAAACTTGTTAATCAAAGTGATTTTTTAGAAATTATTAATACCAAATGTATGAATTAACAATCAAATAAAAAAGGTATAATCACTTTCTAAAAATCTAATTAGGAAAAATAATTTATGAATGAAACATTAATCTATTCAATTCTTGTAATAATAGCTTTCATACTTTATAAAAAATATACTCAATACAAGGTTCTAAAACTTGTACCATCTCTTTTAGAAGAGGGTGGGCAGATTATTGATGTGCGAACAAAAGGTGAGTTTACACAAGGCAATAAAGAAGGAAGTATCAATATTCCATTAGACTCTTTAAAACAAAGAATAGATGAGTTAGACAATAGTAAACCTATAATTGTTTGTTGTGCAAGTGGTAGTAGAAGTGCTTTAGCAAGACGACTTTTGATTACAAAGGGCTTTGAAAATGTACACAATGCTGGTATTTGGAAGTCTCTTTTAAAGTTTTAATAGCGAGGAAATGATGAAACTAATATATGTAATGGACCCAATGTGTGCTTGGTGTTATGCTTTTACTAAAGAGTTAGAAGAGTTTTTGCAAAAGCATCCATCTTTTGAATTAGAGTACATCATGGGAGGATTAGCTCCTGACAATGATACACCTATGGATGAAAATATGAAAAAAACTATCTCTTCATATTGGGTAGATATAGAAAAGAAAACAAAAGTAACTTTTAACCATGATTATTGGAAAGAAAATACACCTTATCGTTCTACTTATCCAGCTTGTCGAGCTGTAATTACAGCTGAAACTTTACAAGCTAAAAGCTCTGCCAAGATGGTAAAATCTATTCAATCAGCTTATTACAAAGAAGCAAAGAATCCTTCTTTAAAAGAGACTTTAGTTAAGTGTGCAAATTCAATTGGGCTAGATGAAACAAAGTTTATACAAACTTTTGACTCAAAGAAGATAGAAGAGACTTTCCAAGAGCATTTACGTACTTCATATAAGTTACAAGTAAGAGGTTTTCCTGCACTTTTTTATATAAATGAAAAAAATGAAGCGTATCCTTTAACATTTGGTTTTACTACAGCTTCAAATTTAGAAAGTCAATTTAAAAGATACTAAAAGGGAAAATTCTTTCCCTTCTTTTTATTTTGTTACTGAGGATTTTGTGAGAAGTCGTGAGTAACTGCAAAGTTATTTAAATGTTCTTCTAGGGCTAACTTATACTCATTTACAAAGTACTCCATTATCTTCTCTTTTTCAGCTAGCATATCTTCAGCACTATCAAATGATGTACATGTCATATAAGTAGTAAATCTAGCTGAACCATACATAAGAGAAGCACTTACTTCGCCTAATGTTAATCCTCTTTCTAACTGTTGATTTGCAACTGCTATATGTTCATCTGCTCTTTGTAAAAATTCGTTTGTTTTTTCGCTCATAAATTTTCCTATTTTTATTTGAATTATAGTGAAAGAATATTTATAAAAAAGAATTTAGGTAAAATATTTTTTACCAATGATTATTGAAGTAACTTTTATTAACTTTTCACTACAATACCGAACTTTAAATTTAAGGCTAATAAATGGCTAAAAGTCAAAACAATAACAGTGTAAAAAGTTCAAAAGTAGATTTAATCAAACTAGGAAGTAACTCTACTCCAAAAGCATTTTCAAAAGATACAACAGTAAAAGAGCAAGTAGTAAACGCAAGAAAAGCTGCAAGTTTAAACAAAGCAAAAGCAAAGAAAAAAGCTAAAATGGCAAAGGCTTCTAGAAAAAAAGCTAGATAGCAAACTTTGCTAAAGCTTTTTAGCCTAAATCAAGAGGCATAAAATTTTTTTGAAGCTCTATACTTGTATAAAGTTCATTTTCTTCTTCTAAAACTTTTTTTACCTTCTCTTCAATAGCATCTAAAAACTCTTCTTTTGTATTGCAGTTTGAAGTATTGGCTTCTATAGAACTTGCTTTATCTTTTATGGTTTTCAAGTTTTCATTTTCCAAATCAGTTCTAACTTTTAGGGCTAAAACATCTTTTATACAATCTTTATCATAGCCACAATCTTCAATATTAGCTCCAATTTTCTTAGCTTTTTCTTGTAATATTTCAAAATAAGCATCCATAATAGTCCTTTAGAAAGAAGTAATTATAAAACAATAGTATAAAGAGTTTGTAAATAGCAATATAAGTGAATTTTTTAATAAAATTAATAAAGCTTTTATTAAATTAGAAAACTCGCTATAATGCTAAAATACAAGGACATATATGCCAAAAGGTAAAAAAACAGTTATTAAAGAAATTAAATTATTAGGGGACAATGAAATCCTAATAAATGGAAGAGAATACATTATTCTTGAGACTACAGAAAACATTGAAACTGCAAAGACTATGAAAGTATCTTCAAATGGAAATAGAATTCTAAGATTTGAAGATGAAACTAAAAAAGCTAGAATTGATTTAAAAAGGTCAATTGATATTATCAAAATAATTTTCAAAGATGAACAAAGAGCGAAAAAGTTCTTTAAAACAAAAGATAAAAAACTAATCTTACCTGTAGATACAAAAAAAATTATCGCAACAGCAAATTCATTTATTCAAGCACGTTCTATTGTTTCTGATTATCAAGATAAAAAGAGTAAAAATTATGATAGTCAAATAGGTGTTAGTACTTTCTATTTATTTGAAGAATAGGTTTAATCTAAATTCAAATTGCAGTTTGTAATATTTTTAAGTATTCACTTTTTTTTCTTATATACTTCATAAAATAAAATAGAGGTTTTACCTTATGAAGGAAAAAATAGTGAATGGAAATATAGAAGTTACATACAAAATAGTAAATGACAAAGATTTAAATCTAACTCTTAGTTTGCAAGAGCTTTTAAAAAATGAGAAGATAGTAAAAACTATCAAATCAGAGTTTGCAAAAGGCTACAGAAATATTGATATTAAAACTGACCAAGAGTTAAGTGATAAGTTTAAATTAGAGACTATAAAAGAGCACCATAGTTTAGTTGTATCAAAAGATGATTTTGCAGATATTGTAACCTTTGCAGAAGATGATGCTACTACAAAAAAACTTCTAAAAAAAGACTCTTTTGTAGAACTTGTAGATATAAAGACTATAGAGTAATTAGGAGCATATTGATGTCTTATTTTGTATATATCTTAGAGTGTAGTGATAAGAGCTTATACACAGGTATTACAACTGATGTAAAAAAGCGTTTAGATGAACATAACACTTCAGAAAAAGGTGCAAAATATACAAAAGCTAGACGTCCAGTAACACTTATATATTTTGAAAAATCTGAAAATAGAAGTAGTGCTTCAAAAAGAGAATATGAAATAAAAAAACTATCACGAACAAGAAAGCTACAACTAGTAGAGAAATTTAAAGTAAACAATTAGGAAATCATTAGTGAATAATACAGATAATAACTCTACTAAACTATTAGCCTTAAATAAGCCAAAAGGTTATGTCGTAACAAGGTCAGATGAACGTGGAAGAAAAACTGTTTATGATTTACTTCCTTCTTGGGTATTTGAAAATGAGTGGATGCCAATAGGTCGTCTTGATTTAGAGTCTAAAGGTTTACTTCTATTTACCCAAGATGGAAAAGTTGGAAATGCTCTAACTAAACCTGGAAATTGCAATAAAATATACGAAATCTGGGTAAGAGGTCATGTAACAGATGAGCATATTTTAACTGCTAAAAAGGGTGTTGATAATAAATATGGTTTACTAAAAGCCTTAAAAGTAGAGAAAATAGGCTCAGGTGGAGCAAAAACAAAATTAAGAGTTCAGATAGATGAGGGTAAAAATCGTCACATAAGACGTCTTTTTGGAAGTTTAAAAGACCCAAAGTTTGGAACACCTCTTAAAGTACTAAACCTAACTAGAGTATCAATTGGAAGTTTTAATCTAGATTTAGAGAGTGGAAAGTGGCGTTATCTAAGTCTTGAGGAAGAAAAGAACCTATTGGATAAACTCTCGTATTAGCTGTTCTTAACGACTTTTTTTATACAATCACAACAACGAAACACACTAAGGAAATTGACTATGAATTTAATGGTATTTGGTGCACCTGGTGCAGGAAAAGGTACACAAGCTAAATTTTTAATTGAAAAGTATGATATCCCACAAATCTCTACAGGTGATATTTTAAGAGCAGCAATCGCTGATAAAACTGAAATGGGTATGGAAGCTAAGAAGTTTATGGATGAGGGAAAATTAGTTCCTGATTCAACAATTATTGGTATTATCAAAGATAGACTTGCAGAAGAAGACTGTAAAAAAGGTTTCATTCTTGATGGTTTCCCAAGAACTTTAGCTCAAGCAGAAGCTTTAAAAGAGTTAATGGCAAACATGAATATCTCTTTAGATAAAGTTATTTCATTAAACGTTCCAGATGAACTAATTGTAGGAAGAATCACAGGAAGAAGAGTTTGTCCTGATTGTGGTGCTTCATTCCACGTTGACTTTAACCCATCAAAAGAAGAGGGTAAATGTGACTACTGTGGTGGAGAATTAGTTATCAGAAAAGATGACAATGCTGAAACTGTAAAAAGTAGACTTGGTGCATACCATGAGCAAACTGCACCACTAATCAAATTCTATACTGACATGGGTGTTATGGTAGAACTTGATGGTACAAAAGATGTATCAGAAGTAACTGCTGATATGTTTACTGCTATCGAAGGATAATCTTTCATATAAAAGAAGTTGATATTCAACTTCTTTTATAAATCTCACTTAACTCAAAGTTAGTTTTTTTCTCTAACTCTTCTATTTTTTTGATAAGCTCTTCTTGAGTCTCGAATTCACCTTTTTGACAAATAGCTTCTATCAAAGCATATTTTGTTTGTGGTGTCTCATCTAGTTTTAGTTTTGATTTTTCTTGTTCTTTTTGTATCTCATTTCTTTTAGTAATAACTTTTTTAAGATACAAGTCAACTGCTTTTAAATCAAGTATTCCATCAACCATAAACATATCTACACCATTTAATATCAATGCAACTTTTTGTTTTAAAGTATCAAAGTTATAAAGTGTCTTATCTTTTATTAACTCATCTATTTTTTTATCAATTACTACAATATCATCGGTGTACATATATTTCCTTGTATTTATTTTTAGTCGTCATATCCTCTTTTGTACTCTCTTTGTTCTTTCATTCTTTCTTTATTTTGTTTTTTTAACTCTTTATCTCTTTGTTTATTTAGTTTACGCTCTTCTTTTTGCATCTGTTTTTGATACTTTTTTTCTTCTTTCATTCTTTCTTTTTTATATTTTCTTTCTTCCTTATCTTTTTCTCTTTGGAACTTTCTTTCTTCTTTTTCCATCTTCTTATTGTATTTGTACTCTCTCATCTGCTCATCAGATGGTTTTCCTTTTTCAGCCCAAGATGGTTTGCCTGCCCAAGATGGTTTTTCTGCACTTGCTATTTGAGGAAGTGAAACTAATAATGCTGTAATCCCAACTGTTGTAAGTAGTTTTCTTAACATAATTAACTCCTTTTCTTTTATTATATTATAAAAAGAAGAAAATACAGATTTATAAAATAATTAGCTTTTCTTAAGAATGTTCATTTATAATAAGTCAATTTCATTTTAGGGAAAGACAATGAAAAATATTTTGATTATAGGTATGATTGTAGTTGCTATTGCTTATATGTTTGTTATTATGAAAGATAAGTATGACAATATACAAGAGACAAATGCTAAAATAGCTCAACAAAAGAGTTAAAAACTAGGATTAAAAGAGAGTTTCCTCTCTTTTGATTTTATATATTTATTTTGAAGCTTTATAGTTTTGAATTGCATAATAGATATTTGCAATAAGTGTAATAATCCATCCAACAACTGGAATAAAAAATAAAACACTACATACAAAGTGAATTAAAGTTGGTGTTAGTTTTCCAAACTCTTCTTCTTTTTCTTCTTCCATTAATGCAAACCTTGTTACAGCTGTTCCAATAAAACCAAAAAATAATGTTATAAGAAGAGCTATTATTGCTTTAGGAGTATTGTCTTGAGTTTGTTCAAGAACAGGTTTTGTTATGTTAAATACTTCAATTGCTTTATTGTCTTCAGAGATATTAAAATCTATAGATTGTCCTACATATGGAGTTCCTTCACTTTGCCATTCACTTTTAACAAATGTGTATCTTTCACCATTTTGGGCTCTTATGGTAAACAAATTACCATTTTTATCAACACCAAGAATTTTACCTTCCATTTAAGACCTTTATAATAAAATAGGACATTATATAAAAAATAACATTATTAAGGTATAAAATAAACTTATAAAAGGTATATATGTGTTAAGTAATATTTTCAAAGATATAAAAATTGATAATGAAAATGAACAATTCATTGATTTACTAAAGCATGAAAATGTCAGAATAGAAAGAATAGTTTCAAATGGACAATGTTCACCTATAGATTTTTGGTATGAACAAGAAGAAAATGAGTTTGTTCTTTTATTAAAAGGACAAGCTATTTTGGAGTTTGAAAATAAAGAAGTTATTCTAAAAGAAGGGGATTTTATAAATATTCCCTCAAAACAAAAACATAGAGTAAAGTATACTTCAAAAAAGATTCCTACTATTTGGTTAGCTATTTTTTATAATAATTAAACCATAGAAGAATCTTTAAAACTTATACTGGTATAGGAGTGAAAAATGAATGAAAGAAAAGTGTTATGGAAAGCATTCACTGCAAATAGAGATTTCAATAAAGACCCTAAGATATTTGTAAAGTCAGATGGTATGTATTACACAAAGGAAGATGGAAAAGAGGTTTTAGATGGTCTTGCTGGTCTTTGGTGTTGTAATTTAGGGAATAATCATAGAAAAGTTGTTGATGCAATAGTCAATCAAGCTCAGCAGATGTATTTTTGCCCACCTTTTCAGCTAGGAAATGACTTAGAGTTAGAGTTAGCCAATGAGATTAAATCCCTTGCTCCAAAAGGTTTAAATCATATTTTCTTCACAAATTCAGGCTCTGAATCAGTAGAGAGTGCACTTAAAATGGCTCTTGCATATCAAAAATCAAGGGGCAAAGGAAATAAAAATATTATCATAGGTCGAGAACACTCTTATCATGGTGTAAACTTTGGTGGGATATCAGTTGGTGGACTTGTAAACAATAAAAGAGATTATAACAATCAAATAAAAACTACCCATATTCCTACAATACTTGATATAGAAAAAAATGCTTTTTCAAAAGGTATCCCAAAACATGGAAAAGAAAAAGCAGAGTTTTTACTTCATCAAATAAACTTACATGGTGCAGAAAATATTGCAGCAGTCATTATGGAACCAATAGCAGGAGCTGCAGGGGTACATATTCCTCCAAAGGGATATTTAAAAAGAGTAGAAAAAATATGTAAACAAAATGATATCTTACTTATTTTTGATGAAGTGATTACAGGCTTTGGAAGATTAGGAACTGCTTTTGCTGCTCAAAAGTTTGGTATAAAACCAGATATTATTACAACAGCAAAAGGTCTTACAAGTGGTTCTGTTCCAATGGGTGCAGTAATAGCAAGTAAAAAAATCTATAAGCAAATAGTTAAAAATAGTAAAACACCAATAGAGTTCTTTCATGGATATACCTACTCAGGTCATCCTTTAGCTTGTGCTGCTGCACTTGCAACTATTAAAGCTTATAAGGAAGAGAGTTTATTTGAAAGAGTAGCTTCTTTAGAAGAGTTTTTCCAAGAGCAAATTCATTCACTAAAAAAATGTAAAAATGTAATTGATATTAGAAACCTAGGTTTAGTTGGAGCCATTCAACTAAAATCTGATAAGAAAAGTATTGGAAAAAGAGGAAAAGAAGTATTTGAAAAATGCTATAAAAAGGGAGTCTTAGTTAGACCAATAGCAGATACTATAGCTTTATCTCCTGCATTTATTATCTCTAAAAAACAGATAACTGAGATTATTGAAGTATTAAGAGAGGTTATAAATAAAGTAGAATAAATATTCCCATGAAAGGGAATATTTTATTGATTTGCTTTTACAACACCATAAAAGATTTTTAAAAACTTTTCTGGTGGTAAAAATCCTCCACCTAGTTTTTTATCATAATCAGCAAAAGGTTTTAACGCAACTATCTCTTCTAAAGTTTTACCCTCAGAAATTAACTTTTTCATCCTTTTGTTTAATTCTACAAGTGTATCTTTGTAGTAAGTTAACTCTTTTTTGTTTGAAAGTTTACCATGTCCTGGAATAACTTTTGTATTGTCATCAATTCTACTTAATATATATTCAGCAGCTTTTATAACACCATCAACATCACCTTTACTTGATTCATCAATAAAAGGATAAAAACCATTAAAATATATATCTCCTGTATGAACTACATTTGCATTTTTGAAGAAGATAATACTATCTCCATCTGTATGTGCATTGTTTTGGTAGATTACTTCAATATTTTCATTATTCATTGAAAACTCTATTTTGTCATTAAAAGTAACTGTTGGTAGACCAACTTTAGATAAAGCAGGAACAGTTTTATTAAAGGCTTTTATAAAACTATCTTCACTAAGTCTTTTTTTTACATTTTCATGGGCAACAATAGTTACATTGTCTTTTCCTATGTTTTCATTTCCATTTGTATGGTCATAATGCCAGTGAGTATTAACTAGATATTTTATATCTTTTTGAGATAGTTTAGAAATTGCACCTTTTATTTTTTTTGTTAAAGGAGCAAACTGACTATCTATCATTAGAACACCATCTTCACCTACACTCAATCCTATATTTCCACCTTGACCTTGTAACATATAAACACCATTTGCTACTTTTGTTGTAGTAATTACAACTTCTTTTTTATCATGATTATGGGCAAATGAGATTGTTGTAAAAAAGGCTAGGGCAAAGAATACTTTTAAAAGTTTCATCTTTTATCCTTTGTAAGATTTTATAATACTAAATAATATTAACTAAAATAGAAAAGATAAACTTTAAAATATAAAATTAGTGTGAAAGAAAGAAAACCTCCTTGAAAAGGAGGTTTATAAATTATAGTACTGAGTGAATAGTTACTTTAAAGTCTAAATCACAACCTGCAAGAGGATGGTTATAATCAATTGTAACTTCATCTTTAGTTACTTCTGTAACAGTTGCTTTGATGATTTCACCTTTTTCTCCATCAGCTTCAAGAACTAATCCTATTTCTAAATCAATTCCTTCAAAATCAGCTATCGGTAAAGTCTCTGTTAATTTTGGGTCATGCTCACCATAAGCATCAATTGCTGCAACTTTAATATCTTTTGTTTCTCCTGCTTCCATTCCTACAATACCTTTTTCAAGTCCTGCAATGATTTCACCAGTTCCATGGATAAATTTAATAGGCTCATTATCTTTATTACTATCAATTACTTCGTCATTTAATCTTACTTCATAAGACATAGATACAACACTATTTTTACTTATTCCCATAATAATCCTTGTAAGAGTTTTCTAAAAACTAACTATACCCTAATAGACTAATTATAAGGTAAAATAAAAAGTGACTATAAAACGTTTATTACATTTTAAACTACTTTATATATAATCAGTGTTTATATCTTTTGAAGGACAAAATAATATGAAAGTTGCAGTATATTGTGGCTCAAGTAGTGGTGAATGTTCTATGTACGTAGAAGAGACTAAAGCCCTAGGTGAATTTTTAGCACAAAATAACATTGATGTTGTTTATGGTGGTGGAAAAGTTGGATTAATGGGAATCATAGCAGATACTATTATGTTAAATGGTGGAAATGTATATGGTGTTATTCCTGAGAAACTAAAGGAAAAAGAGTTAGCTCATACAGGAATTACAGAGTTAACAATTGTAAAAGATATGCATGAAAGAAAAGCCAAGATGGCTGAAATGGCAGATGCTTTTATAACACTTCCTGGTGGAGCAGGGACTTTAGAAGAGATTTTTGAAGCATGGACATGGGCACAACTTGGTTATCACAATAAGCCTTGTGCTTTTTATAACATAGGTGGTTTCTATGATGATTTATTTAATATGATAGAAAAGATGACAAAAACAGGGTTTTTAAAAGAAGAGTATTTAGATATGCTTATTAATACTTCAGATTTAAAAAGCTTAATAGAGTCAATTAAAAACTACGAAGCCCCTAATGAAAAATGGGATTAAATAAGAAGGTTCAATTAAAAAGAACCTTCAATATCTTTTACCCAAGCTTCAATTCTCTCATCTGTTAACTCATCTTGGTTAACATCATCAATTGCTAAACCAACAAACTCGCCATCAATTACAGATTCACTCTCATCATAATGATATCCATCTGTTGAAGTTTTCCCTACTACATTACCAGCTTTTACATGAGCATATAGATGTGATAATGAGTTACAAAAAGTGTCTGAATAACTCTCTTGGTCTCCAAGTCCTACTAAAGCAATAGTCTTAGAAGAGAAATCTATCTCTTGTAGATTGTTCTCAAAGTCTTCCCAATCTGCTTGTAAATCACCACTTCCCCAAGTAGGTGAAGCTAGAATTAACTTATCGTATTTTTCAATATCTTCTTTTGATGAATCAGCAATATTATGTACTTCTATCTCTTTTGAAAAAGCATTTTTAATTTTTTCAACAATATCTTCAGTGGTCCCAGTGTCACTACCATAAAATAATCCAATTGTTTCCATGATAATATCCTTGTTAATTTATTTATACTAAAAATATAACATGATTATATTAAAATAGTATAAAATTGTTTTATTATTTCCAATGAATTAGAGACTCTTTATTTGTATTTCTTTCTACTTCAATGCAAAGTTCTGGGAAAAACTCTAAGAAGTCTTTTTCTATTTTATCTATATTCTCACAAACTCTTTCATAGTAGAATGAAGCCTTATCTCTAGTGGCTAACCTTGGTGATAATCTTTTATCTACTCTTAGAAAAGCTTCATTTAGCTGCTCTAAACTTTGGTACTTATTTAGTAAATCAAAATCAATCATTCTTTTTAAAGGTGTTGCTGCATGAGTTGGCAAAGATGGAAGTATTTTATGTGAATTTATATAGAATTCATTTAAAAACTCATCTAATGGGATTTTAGAAAAACTATTCCAATTTTTAGTAAGTAAATAATCATATGTTAGGTCAATAACAACTGCTTTTAAAAGCCCTTTTTTCCCAAGTCTATTTTTACTTGTTTTAAAAAGTATATGAGCATCTGTGTATGAGTCTATAAGTTTGTGGATTTTCATTCCATTTTTAATATGAATACTTGAATTGTCCCAAACTTTACCCTTAAGTGGGTCTGCAAGATAGTTTGCCACTTGAAACTCTATATTGTATTCTGATAAAAAAATATGTGCTAACCAATTCATTGTTTATTTTACCATATTTGATATAATAGTAGTAGCAAAGGAATAGTTATGAAAATAGATATCTATTATGATAAAGAGTGTCCTTTTTGTAATAAATATACTCAGATACTAAATCTTCGTAAAGAGCATGATGTAAGTATAAATAATGCTAGGGATGACTTAGAAAAGCTTAGATATTTTTACTCTTATGGTTATGATATAAATAATGGAATAATCGTACAAATAGATGAAAAAATATATCAAGGTAGTGATGCAATAATAGCTATTGATAACTTAAGTGAAAATAGTTCATTTTTTTATAAAACAAAGATATTTCAGAACTTTTTATATCCAGTTTTAAAGATTATAAGAAAGATTGTTTTATTTATTTTAGGTAGAAATTCAAATATAAAGTTTGAAGAGTAAACCTAAGCTAAAAGCTTAGGTTTTAAATTAGATAATACTATTAATAGTAATTGAGAAGTTTAATTCTTTTCCTGCTAATGGGTGGTTGAAATCTACTTCAACAGAACCATCTTCTTTAATATCAGTTACGATTACTTGGATAGGTTGACCATTTTCACCTTGACCTTGTAAAGGCATACCAACTTGAAGTTCTAAATCTCCAAATTGCTCTTTTGGTAAAACTTGTTTTGCTTCTTCATTGTACTCACCATAAGCTTCTGCTGCTGGTACAGTAATATCTTTTGAGTCACCTTCGTTTAATTCTACGATTCTTGACTCTAAACCTGGAATAATTTGTCCAGTTCCATATGTGAACTCTAAAGGATCTTTGCCAATATTGCTATCAACTACCTCTCCATCTACTTTTAATTCATACATCATTGCTACAACTTGATTGCTTTCTATAGCCATATTGACGCTCCTTTATTTGTTTTTTAAAGTAAAACTCTATCGAAATAAAATAACACAGAGGTAAAATATGACTATATCAGAAATAAATCTTAAAATTTAGATTTGATAGTCTAAATTTGAACCCTTAGAGTCTTTGTCATTCCACTCAAAGATGAAACACATTGGTAATTCATTTCTTTTATTTAAGTAGATTGCAGACACTAGTCCACCTACGAAAATAGAACTAATGGCTACAGCTGAACCAAAGGCTAAAGTAGAAAGTCCAGTTAAACCTTGTCCTACTGTACAACCAATTGATAAAACACCACCTGTTCCCATAAGTGCTCCACCAATCATATTATTTCTAACTCTATTTTCACCCTTTGCAGCAGTACAACCAAAGCTATATCTTCTATTGAACTTAGACATTGTAAATGCTCCAATAAGAACACCAAGAATAAGAGAAATAGAGAATGTTAATTCATTTACTTGATAAAGCATAAATAGTTCTATTGTTTTTCCAGTTGGATATACAAAACTAATACCTTCAAAGCTTATTAGTCTTTCAATACTCTCTTCACCTAAAACTCCTGTTACAGTCCAAGCAGCAGCTACAAGAAGACCAACTAATACCCCATCCCAAAGTGAAAATACTCTTTTTATCTTTTTTGTTAATGCAAATAAAATCACAAGTAAAATACCTACAACAACATAGATATTCATAGTTTTTTCTTCAATAAAAGCTGACCACTCGATTAAAGTAGGGTTATTTGTAATAGGATTTAAATATCCACTTAGAAAACCTCTTGCAGTAGCAAAGGCAAAAATTCCAATAAATACAATACTAATTAAAGAGTTTTTATCCCCTTGTGCAAACTTGATAAGATGTCTATTGCTACATCCATCTGCAAGCATCATTCCTACACCAAACATTAAACCACCAAGAATGATTACAAAATAGTTAATATTTTCTTTATAATATGGTGTATCTGAAAAATCTAGCTCATAGTGTGAAGAGATAAGTGCTGTTGAAACAATAGCAACAATCATTGCCATTACAACAGATGCGCCTCTCATTGTGGATTTTGTTAACATATAATCTTTAATTGACCCACTAAAACAAAATTGTCTTTTTTGAGCAATCATCCCAAAAATAGCACCTATAGCAAAGCCTAGAATATTTACTATTTGAAAGATTTCTAAATCCATTTAAATCCTTAGTTAATTAATATAGTTTAAATTAATCAAATATTATCTATAAATATTTAAATACTATATTAATGAGACTTCTTAAAAAAATAATTAAGGAAAAATAAATCTTTACTAAAAAAGTAAAGATTATACTTCTTGGTTTTCAGCTCTCATATCTTCAAGACCTTCGATAATATCTAAAGCCTCTTCTTGAGAGATTGTATTGTTTGCAATGTCAGCTAATACTTCATCAAAGTATTGTTTAATTTGTTTCATATACTCTAACTCTTCTTTTAAGTCATTTGTACTTTTTTTAGATAATTCAGCTCTAATTTCTCTAATGTTTTCATTTACTTCAACTAAAACATCTTCTTTTACTAACTCTTCTAATTGTTTAATATAATCCATAATTTACCTTTGTTGTCTTGATTAATTCTAATATTATATCTAGTTGATTTAAAGAATTAGATATAATGGCTTTAAAATACAGATATTTAGGTTTATTATGAAAGATATTAAAGAGTTTATAAAAAAGCTTCCTAAAGCAGAATTACACTTACATATAGAAGGTTCGCTTGAACCAGAGCTAATGTTTAAATTAGCAAAAAGAAATGGTATTAAAATTCCATATAAAACAGTTGAAGAAGTAAAAGAAGCATATAATTTTACAAATCTACAAAGTTTTTTAGATATTTATTATGCTGGAGCAAAGGTACTTATAACAAAACAAGATTTCTATGATATGACTTGGGATTATATTTTAAAATGTAAAGAAGACAATATCTTACATACAGAGATATTTTTTGACCCACAAACTCATACTCAAAGAGGAATCTCTTTTGAAACAGTTATCTTTGGAATAAAAGAAGCCTTAGATGATGCACAAAAAAAGTTAGGAATAAGTTCAAAGATAATCATGTGTTTTTTAAGACATTTAAGTGAAGAAAAGGCTTTTGAAACACTAGAGCAATCTTTACCTTATAAAGATTATATTATAGGAGTGGGATTAGACTCTTCAGAGTTAGGAAATCCACCTAAAAAATTTGAAAAGGTATTTAATGAAGCAAAAGAGCATGGATATAAATTAGTTGCTCACGCAGGAGAAGAGGGTGATATTTCTTATATTGAAGATGCTTTAGATTTACTTCATATAGAAAGAATAGACCACGGAGTTCAAGCTATAAATTCAGAAGCTTTGATGCAAAGATTAAAAGAAGAACAAATACCACTTACAGTTTGTCCAAACTCAAATATAGAGTTAAAAGTATTTGAAAACTACAAACAACACAATATAAAACAACTTTTAGATTATGGATTAAATGTTACAGTAAACTCAGATGACCCAGCATACTTCAAAGGATATATGAATCAAAACTTTTTTAATCTAGTTGATAATATACCTCTAACAAAAGAAGATATTGTTAAACTAGTAAAAAACTCTTTTAACTCATCTTTTATTGAGGAAAAGTTAAAACAAGAGTATATAAAAAGAGTTGATGAGGTTGTAGAAAAGTATGAATAGTATTTTAAACTATATAAAAATAAATGAAAATATCTCAACAGCAGGGCAACCTAGTGTTGAGCAATTTCAACAAATCAAAAATGAAAACTTTGATGTAGTTATAAACTTAGCTTTAAGTAGTGCAACAAATGCTTTAGAGAATGAAGACAAAGTAGTAAGTGAACTTGGAATGACTTATATTCATCTTCCTGTTGATTTTGAAGAACCAAAACTAAGTGATTTGAACTTATTTTTGCGAATAATGAGTGGTATTAAAGATAAAAAAATATTTATTCATTGTGCTAAAAACTATAGAGTAACAGCTTTTATGTATATATATCATAAGCATGTATTAAATACTCCTTTTGAAAGTATTGATGTCTCTATATTTGAAGAGTGGTCACCTTCTCAAAACTGGCAAAATATTATGAAAACAGATTTCCAAAAGTTAGAATTGTTTTAAGAAAGTACCCATTAAATCATCTTCTTAGATATTTTTTGTTAGTATAAAGCGATATTATAATAAATGGATTAAGTTTGAAAATAGAAACAAAAGTTGCAAAATTTGATGAACCATTATATTTAGAGAGTGGTAGGATTTTAGAGTCTTATGAACTTATATATGAAACTTATGGTGAACTAAATGAAGATAAATCAAATGTTATAGTAGTTTGCCATGCTCTAGCAGGAAGTCATCATGCTGCTGGAAGATATGCCGATGAAGCAAAGCCTGGTTGGTGGGATAAGCTTATTGGTGATGGAAAAGCAATTGATACTACAAAATACTTTGTGATTTGCTCTAACAATATAGGAAGTACTTTTGGTTCAACAAATGCTTTAAGTATAGACCCAAGTACAAATAAAGAGTATAGATTAAAATTTCCTATCCTTACAATTTCTGATATTGTAAAAGCACAAATGAAACTTTATAAAAGTCTAGGAATCGAAAAAGCTAAAGCTGTAGTTGGTGGAAGTATGGGAGGAATGCAAGCCCTTTGTTACTCTATAGAGTTTCCAGATTTTGCTGAACATGTATTTGCACTAGCAACTACAGCATATACAAGACCATGGGCAATAGCAATAAACAAAATTGCAATAGAATCAATAAGACATGACCCAGTTTTTAAAGATGGATTTTATGATAAAGATGATTTAGAAACACAAGGTTTACCCGGACTTGCTATTGGAAGAATGGCAGGATTAATTGCGTACTTAAGTCCAAATTTGTTTAATAAAAAGTTTGGAAGAGACTATGCTAGAACTGATGGTTTATATGAACTTTTTGGAAGATTTGAGGTTGAGAGATATTTAGAGTATAATGCTTACTCTTTTCCAAAAATATTTGACCCACTTTCTTATCTTTATATTTGTAAAACAATGAATATTTTTGATGCAGGAAGAAATGAAGATACTTTAGAAAACTCTTTCCAAAAGATTAAGTGTAAACTACACCTAATCTCTTTTTCTGATGATATGCTATTTTTTCCTGAAGAGATGGAAGAGATAAGAGATATCATGGAAAAGATTGGAAAAGGTGACCAAGTAACATATAAAATGATTGAGAGTGAATCTGGACATGATTCATTTTTAGTTGAAGTAGAAAAATTTGATGAATATATTATAGATTTATTGGAGAATAAATAATGAGTGAAATAGAAGAAAAAGAAGAATTAGTTTTTGAAAAGAAGATTGAGAAGGCAAAAGAGCTTTTAGAAAAACTTTCAAACCCAGATATAACACTAAGTGATTCACTTGATGTTTATAAAAATGGAATAAAAGAGCTAGAAGAAGCTCAAAAGCTTTTAGATGAAGCAAAGCTTGTATTTACACAAGAAGAAAAAACTAACAAAGAAGAACCTTTTTAAAATATAAATACTGCAAGAAAATATTGCAAACTGACATATAAATAACAAAAAATAAAAATTTATTGATAAACTTCTTCTACTATTTAGGAGAAGTTTATGCAAACTACAATTAAAAAGTTAGAATCTATAGATAAGCCACGAGAAAAGCTAGAAAAACAAGGTTTAAGTGCATTAAAAAACTATGAACTTATGGCTATTATTTTAGGAAGTGGTGTAAAAGGAAAAGATGTTATTTCTTTATCAAGGGAGTTAGTAAAACTCCTTGAAAAAGAGTTTGATAATATCAGTCTAGAAAAGCTACTTAAAATACATGGCTTAGGTAAAGCAAAAGCTTGTCAGATAATAAGTGCCATAGAACTAAGTCGTCGATACTTAATACAAAATCAAAATATAAAAATAACTTCAAGCCAAGATGTCTATCAAGAGTTAAAACCATATAAAAACAAACAACAAGAATATTTTTTGGCACTATATTTAGATGGAGCAAACAATCTACTTGAAACAAAAGTAATCACAATAGGAACTCTAAATCAAAGTCTAGTTCACCCAAGAGAGGTTTTCTCTTATGCCATAGAAAAAAGATGTGCCAGCATAATAGTAGCACACAATCACCCAAGTGCAATTCTAAAACCAAGTAGTGAGGATATAGAAGTAACAAAAAGGCTAAAAGAATCAGGAAAAATCTTAGGTATAGAACTACTTGACCATGTGATATTTACAAAAGATGATTTTGTAAGTTTGAAAGAAGATGGTGTTTTATGATTGAAAATATGAAGAAAAAATTTATGGAACTAATAAAGTAACCTCACCTAAAAAGGTGAGTCGTCCCGAAGGATATTTGTAAAAGTATTATATCTAAGAATATTTATTTTATCAATTTTTGTTTATGCTCCAAATTCCTAATTAAATCAACTATATCTTTAAATTTTTTCTGTTTTAGCCCTTTGACTACAAGCTTTTGATAAAATAATATTTCAAAATATACAAATAAATTTTAGGATAAAAATAATAGATGTTTGAACAAACTTTTAAAAATATAGATGATATTTTATGGAAAGACTCAGGGGCTGACAGTGAGCTTGACTATATAGGTCAAACTTCATGGGTTATGTTCTTAAGATACTTAGATGACTTGGAGAAAGAGAAAAAAGATATAAAAGAGCTTTCAGGTGAAGAGTACACTTACATCCTAGATGAAAAATATAGATGGAACTCATGGGCTATGCCAAGAAATGAAAAAGGTGAGTTAGAGCATCAAGAAGTAAAGACTGGAAAAGATTTAGTTGATTTTGTTGACTTAGAACTTTTTCCTTATCTTGCTAAATTTAAAGAAAAAACTGACAATGCTCAAACAATAGAGTACAAAATAGGTGAGATATTTTCAGAACTTAAAAACAAAATTCAAAGTGGATATAACTTAAGAGAGATAGTTGAACTTGCTGATGAACTTCCTTTTAAGTCAAGTAAAGACAAGCATGAACTAAGTCACTTATACGAAACAAAAATCAAAAATATGGGAAATGCAGGAAGAAATGGAGGTCAATACTATACACCAAGACCTCTTATTCGAGCTATGATAAATATAATCAATCCTCAAATAGGTGAGAAGGTTTATGATGGAGCAGTAGGAAGTGCAGGATTTTTATGTGAAACATATGATTATATGTATGAACGTATGAATAAAAATGTAGACAATCTAAAAATTCTACAAGAAAAGACTTTTTACGGAAAAGAGAAGAAAAATCTAGCTTATGTTATAGGTATTATGAATATGATACTTCATGGTATAGAAGCTCCAAATATCAAACATGTAAATACTTTAGCTGAACCTATTCGAGATATACAAGAAAAAGATAGATACCATGTGATTTTAGCAAACCCACCATTTGGCGGAAAAGAAAGAAAAGAAGTACAACAAAACTTTGATATAAAGACAGGTGAAACAGCCTTTTTATTTATGCAACATTTTATCAAATCACTAAAAGCAGGAGGAAGAGCAGCAGTTGTGATAAAAAACACAATTTTAAGTAACAGTGACAATGCTTCAATAGCTTTACGAAAACATCTTTTAGAATCTTGTAATCTTCATACTATTTTAGACATGCCAAGTGGGACTTTCACAGGTGCTGGTGTAAAAACTGTAGTACTATTTTTCACAAAGGGTGAGCCTACAAAAAAGACTTGGTATTATCAACTAAATCCTGGTCGAAATATGGGGAAAACAAATCCTTTAAATGATAAGGATATGGAAGAGTTTATATCTCTTCAAAAAGATTTCCAAGATAGTGAAAACTCTTGGAGTATAAATATAAATGATATAGATGAAAGTACTTATGATTTAAGTGTTGATAACCCAAATAAAGAAGATGAAGTTAAGTTAAGGACTCCTAAAGAGATATTTGAAGAGATGGAAACTTTGGATGGTGAGACAAATAAACTTATAGCTTCTATTAAAGAGTTGGTATGAGTAAAGACATAACTTTATTAAAAGATTTATGTGAGAATTTTAAAAAGGATATTGTTGATGGTCCTTTTGGTTCTAATTTAAAAAGGGAACATTTTGTAGATGAAGGTATTCCTGTTTTAAAAATACAAAATATTAAACCTTTTCTGATAATACCAAAGAATTTAAATTTTGTTACACCTGAAAAATATGAAGAGTTAAAGAGACATTCATATAAACAAGGTGATATTGTGATGACAAAGCTTGGTAATCCTTTAGGTGCATCTGCAATAGTTGAAAATATTGATGATGGACTTATTGTTGCTGATACAGTTAGGATTAGAGCTGAAAAAATTGATACTAAATATTTATGTTATCATTTAAATTCACCAATTACACAAGATTTAATTAATTCACAACAAAAAGGAGCAACAAGACCAAGGGTAAAGATTGCAAATGTAAGAGAGCTCCCAATTTATGCGCCAAAGAAAGAAAAACAAAAACAAATCGTGAAGATTTTAGATAAAGCTTTTGAAGCTATTGATAAAGCAAAAGAGAATATTGAAAAAAATATTCAAAACTCAAAAGAGCTTTTTCAAAGTAGACTTAATGAAATATTTTCACAAAAAGGTGGAGATTGGGAAGAAAAAACATTAGGTGAATTTTATGATGTTCGTGATGGAACACACGAATCACCTAAATATCAAGAGTCAGGATATCCATTAATTACATCAAAAAACCTTAAATTTGGTAAATTAAATTATGATAAAATAAGATATATTTCAGAGAAAGATTATGTAAATATTAATAAAAGAAGTAAAGTTAATATTGGAGATATACTTTTTGCTATGATAGGAACTATAGGTAATCCAATTGTTATAACTGACGAACCTAATTATGCTATTAAAAATGTTGCATTATTTAGAGTGGATAATACGATTGATAGTAGTTTATTTTTGAAATATTATTTAGATTCAAGTTTTGTAATAAATAAAATGCAAAAAGAAGCAAAAGGTTCAACTCAAAAATTTGTTGGACTTGGCTATTTACGAAGTTTTCCCATAAATAAACCAAAATTAAATATACAAAAAGAAATAGTAAATGAGTTAAGTGTTTTAGAACAAGAAACAAAAAAACTAGAAGAAAAATACCAACAAAAACTAGAAAACCTAGAAGAACTAAAAAAATCAATCTTACAAAAAGCATTTAGTGGAGAACTAGTCTAAAAAGGTGTAAATGATGGCAGATAATTCACAAGGTATTGAAGAGATTGCAAAAAAGCTTAGTAATTTATCAAAATTAGCAATAGAAGAGTATGAACCTTTAGTGAATAAGATTATTATAAGTAAAGTTAAAGATGAAAGGCATATTGAAAAAATACTTGATGGTTTATTGGATTTCTGTTTTGATGAAGAGATATTATATTTGTATAAAAAACTTTGTAGATATTACTATGAACTAAATCCTCATGCAACAGTTGATTATATAAATTACTATAGAAAACAGTATGAAACAGAAATTGAAGATAAGTAGAGTCTAAAATATTGTAAGGGTTAATATGAATGAAGCACAAACAAAACACGATTTAATAGACCCAGCACTTAAAAAAGCAGGCTGGGGAGTAGTTGAGAATAGTAGAATACATTTAGAATATCCTATAAGTAAAGGAAGACTTATAGGAAATGGAAGACGTTCTCGTGCTTTAAGTGCTGATTATGTACTTATTTATAAAAATCGTCGTTTAGCAGTCATAGAAGCCAAAAAAAGAGACCTACACTATAGTGAGGGTGTAGCACAAGCAAAAGAGTATGCCCAAAGACTTCAAATAAGATTTGCATACTCAACAAATGGACTTGGAATATACTCTATTGATATGGATGAAGCAAAAGAAAAAGATATAAAATCTTTTCCAACACCACAAGAACTGTGGAATATGACATACCCAGAATTAAGAAGTATAGAAGATAGATTATTTTCAATTCCTTATGAAACCCAAGGTGGAAAATGGGAGCTTCGATACTACCAAACAAACGCTATTTCAAATGTATTAAAAGCTATATCAAATGATAAAAAAAGAATCCTTCTAACTCTAGCAACAGGTACAGGAAAAACAGCTATTGCTTTTCAGTTAGCATGGATACTTTTTCATTCACGATGGAATATTCAAAAAGATTTTAAAAGAACACCTAGAATACTCTTTTTAGCAGATAGAAATATACTAGCAGACCAAGCATTTAACTCATTTGGTGCTTTTGAAGAAGATGCACTTGTACGAATAGACCCAGAAGAGATTAGAAAGAAAAAAAGAGTTCCTAAAAATGGCTCTATATTTTTCACTATATTTCAAACCTTTATGACAGGAGTAAATGACACTCCAAACTTTGGAGAGTATCCAAGGGATTATTTTGATTTTATTATGATTGATGAGTGTCATAGGGGTGGAGCAAATGATGAAAGTACATGGAGAGCTATCTTAGAGTATTTTAATCCAGCTTATCAGTTAGGACTAACAGCAACACCAAAAAGAGATGTAAATGGCGACACCTATGCTTACTTTGGAAAACCAGTATATGAGTACTCTTTAAAAGAGGGAATAAACGATGGTTTCTTAACACCTTTTAAAGTAAAAGATATTTCAACTACAGGAGATACTTATATCTACACAAGTGAAGATGAAATCATAGAAGGTGAGATAGAAGAGGGGAAAGAGTACACAAAAGAGGAACAAAATAGAGTTATTGAGCTTATGGATATTGAGAAATATAGAGTAAAAACCTTTATGAAAATGATAGACCAAAGTCAAAAAACTTTAGTATTTTGTGAAACACAAGCTCATGCAGCAGCTATAAGAAATCTTATAAATCAAATGGCAGAAAATAGAAGTATTGATTATTGTCATAGAGTTGGAGCTAATGATGGAGCTAGAGGTGAGAAGTTTTTAAGAGATTTTCAAGACAATGAAAAAACATTGCCAACAATACTTACAACATCAAGAAAACTTAGCACTGGAGTTGATGCTCCAGAGGTTAGAAATATTGTACTTTTAAGAACTGTAAACTCTATGGTCGAATTTAAGCAAATTATTGGGCGAGGTACAAGACTTTTTGAAGGGAAAGATTACTTTACTATTTATGATTTTTATGATGCTTATAAACATTTTCATGATAAGGAATGGGATGGTGAACCAGCAGACCCAGAGCCACCAACACCAAAAGAACCTTGTAAAGTATGTGGAGTAAGGCCTTGTATATGCCCACCACCAGAAGTAGAGCCATGTAAACTGTGTAATAATACTCCTTGTGTATGCGAAAAGCCACCTAGAAAGATGGTAAAAGTTAAATTATCAGATGGAAACTATCGTAATCTAGACTCCATGGTTCGTACACTATTTTATTCACCTGAAGGAGCTCCCATGTCAGCAGGTGAATTTGTGAAAAAACTTTTTGATGATATTCCAAACTTCTTTCAAAGTGAAGAAGAGCTTAGAAGAATTTGGAGTATTCCTGATACTAGAAAAAGACTATTAGAAGAGCTTAGTGAAGCAGGGTATACCCTAGAGCAACTGGAAGATTTGAAAAAGGTAATAGATGCACAAGATAGTGATTTGTATGATGTTCTATCTTATATCTCTTATCATAAAGAGTTAGTGCCAAGATTACATAGAGCACAAAAGGCAAAAATAAAAATAAGCCACTATGATGAAGCGAAACAAGAGTTTTTGAATTTTGTTTTAGAACAATATATTCATGGTGGAGTAAAAGAATTAGATGATAAAAGGTTAGCTGATTTACTTGTTACTAAGTATCATGCTATAAATGATGCTAGAGAAGCACTTGGAGAAATATCAGAAATAAGGGACTCATTTATAGGATTTCAAAAATATCTATATGAGGATATTATAAATGAAGAGTTCATCCAAGAAGAGTTATTAGTAGCCCAACCCAAACCAGAGTATAATTTTTAAATACTCCTATTAAACTCTTTTATCTCTTTTAGTTTAATTTTTAGGTTTTCAAGTAGTGGTTTAGGTGCATAAGGTAGTAGTTCTATAATCTCTTTTAATTCACTACTATCTTTGTATCTATCTGATGATTCTTTTTCAAGTGGAGTTTCAGGCTCAATTAGCTCTATTCTATTTTTTATAATTTTAAGTTCATCTTGACTTATATTTCTCATTATATTTTGTAGATATTTTTTTCTACTTTTTTTATCATAGGTAAATAGTTCTTGTTCTGTTACTTGTAGAGCCTCAGCAATATAAGGGAGAAGTTCAACTTTAATCGAACTATTTCCATCAAGATATTTGTATATAGTTTTTTCAGTTGGAGTCTCCCCTGTAGTTTTCAACTTAGGTTCTAGGTCTCTAAGTCTTTTAGCAAACTCTCTTTTTGTTAAGTTTTTTTCTTTTATTAAACTATTGATTCTCTCAACTATATCCAATAAATTCCCTTTTTTCGATAATTGTATTTAAAATAATTATTAATTTAATAGAACTTTAATTCTCTAAAATGTAGAATTAGTTAAGTTTTTAGTTATTTTAAAAGAATTAAAGGTTCTTCCCTTATGGAAAAAAAATACGTGAATTCTATTCTAATTCTTATATTTTGTAGTTTAAATTATTTTCTATATATAGAGATGATACAAGATAGCTTTACTCATTTGTTTAATGATAAAAATAAATTATTTTTTATTTTGATTATTTTTTCAAATTCATTTATTTTACTTACTTATTTACTCTTTTCTCAAATGACAAAAAGAATATATCTTCTTTCAAGAATAAGAAAATATAGAAGTGAAATAAGAAGATATAAAAAAGAGTACAGAAATAGATTATCTGAGTTAGCAAAGAAAAATAGTATGAAAGATGAAATAATATTTGAACAATCAAAACAAAATACAATAAATACTGAGGTTTCATATATCGCTCAGAATTGGAGACAACCACTTTCTGTAATAACTCTATTATCTACTTCAATGCAGTTTTATGCAAAAGAGGATTTAATTTTAAAAAATGTGATAAAAAACTGTGAAATGATTAATGAAAATGCACAATATCTCTCTTGCGTTATTGATAACTTTACAAATGCACAAAGAACAAAAACTATTATGAAGAAAGAAGTTTTTAGATTAGATTTAATGCTAAATGAGTTTGTGGTAAACAATGAGTATTATGATATACAAATAAAGGTAGATATGTTAGATAACTACTTAATCTATACATGTAAACAGGAACTATTTAAATCTATAAATAATATTCTTAATAATTCAAAAGAGAACTTGAATGAAAGATTAAAAAAAGACAAAAAGATATTAATTTCTGTAAGTCAAAAAGCAAAAGAGTTTATTATTGAAATAAAAGACAATGCAGGAGGAATAAAAGAAGATATCTTAAATAGTATATTTGAACCATACTCAACTACAAAGTTTAAAACAAAAGATGTAGGACTTGGATTGTATTTAACTTACATGAGCATTACCCATCAGCTAGAAGGTTCAATAGAGGCTAAAAATATAGTTTATATTGATTCTCAATCAAATAAAGAATTTAAAGGTGCTCAATTTACAATTAAAATACCAAGAGTGAACTCTCATAGTCAATAGAAATAGTCAAGAATAATATTGATAAAAGTCAATCTAATTTAAACTATTTGTGCTATCATTATATTTAATATTAAAAATAAACCATACTTAAATACTTAGGATTAACAATGAGTGAGATTCATGAATATTTTAACAGACAAATAAAACTTTGGGGTGAAGAGGTACAAGATTCACTACAAGATAAAAAAGTAGCTATCATCGGAAGTGGTGGTTTAGGTTGTACTTTAGGTATTGCTCTTGGAGCTTCAGGAATTGGAGAGTTTGCTCTTGTAGATTTCGATGAGGTTGGAGTTCACAATATTCACAGACAAATTGGATTTAAAGTTGGTGATGATGGGAAATACAAAGCTGAGGTTCTAAAAGAGCTTATGGAATCAAGATGTCCATATACTAAAGCAACTGCATATGTAGAGAGTTTTGATGAGTTTGCAAAAAGAGATTTAGAGTTTGACTTAATCATTGATGCAACTGATAACTTACCTAGTCGTGCAGCTATAAATAAATATTGTATAGAAAAAAAACAACCTTGGATTTATGGTACAGTTGAAGAGTTCCATGGACAAGTATGTTTCTTCGAAGAAGCATCATATGAAGCAGTATTTAAAATAAATGATAGAAAGCCAAATGGAATTGCTTGTCCAATTGTTATGCATATTGGTTCACTTCAAGCAAATTTAGCAATTAGATATTTAACAGGATTCCCTGTACAAAAAGATGTATTATACTATTTATCATTTGATGAAAATGGTGTTTTACAAAACCAAAAATTCAATCTTCCTAAAAACTAAAATCTAGTACCTATGAAGGTACTAGGTCGCCTAACAAAATTTTAAGCACTTCTTAGATATACTATCCAAATTTTTAACTACACTACGGGGAACTTTATGCCAAAAAGAGAAGATATTAAATCTATTTTACTTATAGGTTCTGGACCTATTATTATTGGACAAGCGTGTGAGTTTGATTACTCAGGAACTCAAGCTACGAAAACGTTGAAAGAATTAGGATATAGAGTTGTACTGATTAACTCAAACCCAGCCACAATTATGACTGATCCTGAATTCGCTGATAAAACATACATTGAACCTATTACAGAAGAAGTTGTTGCAAAGATAATTGAAAAAGAGAATATTGATGCTATTTTACCAACTATGGGTGGTCAAACTGCATTAAACGTAGCAACTACTATGTATGAGAAAGGTATGTTAGAGGGAGTAAAATTCCTTGGAGCTCATCCAGATGCAATTAAAAAAGGTGAAGATAGACACTTGTTCAACGAAGCAATGATTAAAATTGGTATGGATTTACCAAAATCAGCAAATGCATATTCTGTTGAAGAGGCTATCAAAGTTGCAAAAGAGATTGGATTCCCAGTTATTTCAAGGGCTTCATTTACTCTTGCAGGTGGTGGTTCAGGTGTTGCTTATAACATGGAAGAGTTTAAAGCTCTTGCTGAAGCTGGTATTGAAGCATCTCCAATCAATGAGATTGAGATTATGGAATCAATGCTTGGTTGGAAAGAGTACGAAATGGAAGTTATCAGAGACAAAAAAGATAACTGTATTATCGTATGTTCTATTGAGAACTTAGACCCAATGGGTGTACATACAGGTGACTCAACTACTATTGCTCCTGCGTTAACTCTTACAGATAAAGAGTACCAAGATATGAGAAATGCATCTTTTGCAATTCTTAGAGAAATCGGTGTAGATACAGGTGGTTCAAACGTTCAGTTCTCAATTTGTCCAAAAACTGGAAGAATGATTGTTATTGAGATGAACCCAAGAGTTTCAAGATCTTCTGCACTTGCTTCTAAAGCTACTGGTTATCCTATTGCTAAAGTTGCAACACTACTTGCAGTTGGATTTACTCTTGATGAAATTACAAATGACATTACAGGAACTGCTGCATCATTTGAACCAGTTATTGATTATGTTGTTACAAAGATTCCAAGATTTACTTTTGAAAAATTCCCTAAAGCTAACTCAACACTTACAACTGGTATGAAATCAGTTGGTGAAGTTATGGCTATTGGTAGAACATTTAATGAATCTATTCAAAAAGCACTTTGTTCTATGGAGACTGGAATCCACGGATTCGACCCAATTTGTGATGATTTAGAAAAAATCAAAGCAGAAATTAGAAGACCAAACGCAGATAGATTAAGATACTTAATGGACGGATATAGACAAGGTCTTACAAATGAAGAACTTTTTGAGCTATGTAATATCGACCCATGGTTCTTATCTAAATTTAGAGAAATCTATAATATTGAAACTTCAATGAGCCAAGCTATTTTAACAAATGAAGAGGCTATGAGAGAAGCAAAAACAAATGGATTCTCTGACAAGATGATTGGACTTCTAATTGGAAAATCAGAAGAAGAAGTTTATCTTGCAAGAAAAGCTTTAGATATCGATTTTGAATACAATGAAGTAGATACTTGTGCTGCAGAGTTTAAAGCATTAACTCCGTACCTTTACTCAACTACAAATATCACAAAACTACCAAAAGTAGAAAAAACTTCTGATGAGAAGAAGGTTTTAATTATTGGTGGTGGACCAAACAGAATTGGTCAAGGTATTGAGTTTGATTATTGTTGTGTTCATGCATCATTTGCATTAAATGAAATTGGTGTAAAAACTATCATGTATAACTGTAACCCAGAAACTGTATCAACTGACTATGATACTTCTGATATTTTATACTTTGAACCAATTGACTTTGAACATGTAAGATCTGTAATTGAACAAGAAAAGCCAGATGGTATTATCGTACACTTTGGTGGACAAACTCCATTAAAACTTGCAAATGCTATTACTGAAGCTGGTGGAAAAATCATTGGTACAACTGCTGAAGTTATTGACTTAGCAGAAGATAGAGAAAAGTTCTCAACTTTTGTTGAAAAAGTAGGGTTATTACAACCAGATAATGGAACTGCTGTATTAGTTGAAGAAGCAATTGAGATTGCTGAAAGAATTGGATATCCAGTACTTGTTAGACCATCATTTGTACTTGGTGGTAGAGGTATGAGAATTGTTTACTCTACTGAAGAGTTAAAACAATATATGGATGAAGCAGTTTCAGTATCAAATGATGCCCCAGTACTTATTGACAAATTCTTAGACCGTGCAATTGAGCTAGATGTTGATTGTATTTGTGATGGAAAAGAAGTATATATTGGTGGAATCATGCAACACATCGAAGAAGCAGGTGTTCACTCTGGAGATTCAGCTTGTTCATTACCTCCTGTTTCAATTCCAGAAGAGCTAATCAAAGAATTAGAAGAGAAAACAAAAGCTATGGCACTAGGACTTGGTGTTGTAGGTCTTATGAATACACAATATGCTATTCATAAAGGTAAAATTTTCTTAATCGAAGTTAACCCAAGAGCATCTAGAACAGTTCCATTTGTATCTAAAGCTACTGGTATGCCTTTAGCAAAAGTTGCTACAAGAGTTATGTGGGGTGAATCTTTAAGATCTGCACTTGATACTTATAATTCTGAGATTGTTTATGAAGATAATGGTGTATTAAAACCAATCTTAAAAGGTCATATTGCAGTTAAAGAAGCAGTATTCCCATTCAATAAACTATCTGGTTCTGACCCAATCTTAACACCTGAGATGAAATCAACTGGTGAAGTTATGGGTATTGCTGATAACTTTGGTGAAGCATATGCAAAAGCACAAAGTGCAGCTAAAAATGGACTTCCAACAGAAGGTAAAGTATTTATCTCTTTATGTGATTTGGATAAAGAGTTTGCACCTAAAATTGCACAAGGACTAGTTGACAATGGATTTACAGTAGTTGCAACTGGTGGAACACACAAAGCTATCACAGAAGCTGGAATTGAGTGTGAAAAAGTACTTAAGATTTCAGAAGGAAGACCAAATATTACAGATGCTATTACAAATGGTGAAATTGCACTAGCATTTAATACAAGTGATGGTAAAGAGTCATCAAAATCTGATGGTCAAGATATCAGAAGAGCAGTTCTAAAAGAGAATGTTCCATATGGTACAACAGCAGCAACAGCACTTGCTTGTATTGAAGCCATGAAAGCTTTAAGAAAGAAAGATGGATTAGGTATTAAATCTATCCAAGAATTTTTAAATGACTAATGGATACTAATTTAATATATTTAGTACAAACTGACACTACAGTAGGTTTTTCATCCGGAAATGATGAAAAACTTGCTACTGTAAAAAGAAGACCAAAATCACAAAAAATACTACAAACACTTGACTCTTTTACTACTTTAAAAAAGTTTACAAGAGTTCCTAAAAATCATAGAAAAAGAGTTAGAAACTCTAAAAAATCTACTTTTATTTATCCTAATATGAATTCATATAGAGTTGTTGATAGAAATGATAAGTTTTACTCTTTTATTAAGAAGTTTAAAGCTCATTATTCTACATCTGCAAATCACACAAAAAAGAGTTTTGAAAAGGATTTTGCATTAGCAAATAGTGATGTAATAGTTTCCTCAAAAGAAGGCTTTAGTGAAAAAGTATCTTCTTCTATTTATCTTTTAAAGAAAAGTAAAATAAAGAAAATAAGATAATTAATAGTTGTTTTTAAAGTATAAAGCTAAAGATAATCTATCTTTTTTATGTAATTTCTTTAAAAGAGAACTAACATACTTTTTAATTGTAACCTCTGCTAAATCAAGAGTTTTTGATATTTCACTATTGCTTAAACCTTGAGATACAAGCTCTAAAACTTCAAGTTCTTTTACTGTGATTTGTTTTAATAGTGCATCCTTTTTAGACTCTTTTAACGGTATTGAAGAGATTAAAAATTGCATAAGTTCTGGATATACCCAAATATTGTCATTAAGAACAGTTTTTATTATATCTTCTAAAATCAAGATATTTGATAGTGAATGAGCATAGGCTTTAAATCCTTGCTTTAAAAGACTACATCCTTCAATATTGTTAGTATTGTCTCTAAGTGCAATAAATCTACTAGATATTGAAAGCTCTTTTACTATCTCTAAAATTTCATGATAGTCTTCATATGTATTTAGATGATATATGAATACTAAATTACTAATAGCATCTAAATCATATAACTCACTTTTGTCTTTAATAATTTTGATTTCATTAAAAGTTGAAGATTTATTAATCTCTTTTATTAAGAAATCTTTATCTGAGAATAAAACTAAAGTACTCATATGTCTAAACTTCTTACAATAGGTTTTAATATATATTCTAAGATTGATTTTTTACCTTTAATGATATCAGCATCAACTGTCATTCCTGGTTTTATTTCAAGTCTTTTATTATCATTCACATATTTTGTTTCTGATTTTATATGAATAATATATGACTCTTTTTCTTTATCTTCTGGATCTTTCAATGTATCTGCAGAGATATAAGAAATCTCACCATCAACTGCTCCATATAAAGAGAAGTCATATGCTCTAAGTTTAAGTCTAACCTTTTGTCCTACATATAAAAAGCCAATATCAGCTGGGTCAATTTTTACTTCAGCTAATAGATGTTTTGTATTTGGAATAATCTCAGCAATTACGGCACCAGAAGATATAGCTTCACCTCTTGTTTTTATATTAATTTTATTAATAACACCACTATTTGGTGCTTTAATACTTGTTTCTACTAGTTTCTCTTTTAAGAAATCTAACTCTTGACTTACTTGGCTTAGGTCATTTTTAGCCAAAATTAACTCATCTTTAGCCGAAGAATAATAAGTTTCTGTTGTTTCTTCAATACTTTTTTGAATCTCATTTATAGACGACTTCAAAGTAGGGATAGAACCTCTAATCTTTTTTATTTCTGATTTTATATCATTCTCTTTTCTTTGTAAATCAAGTAGTTCTACTTTTGAGATAACTCTTTCTTTAACTAAAGGTATTTTTATACTCATTTCATTTTGTATTAGTTCGTAGTTTTCTTCAGTTATTTCAAGATTTTTATATGCATCATTTAAGTCATTTCTTCTTTGTTGTAATTGCTCTTTTAAGATATTTATAGAAGCTTCAAGTCTTTTTTTATTTATATTGAAAAGTTCAATCTCATTTCTCATAATATCTTTATCAAATTTTACTACATCCATATTTTCTACGATATTCTTATTTTGAGATTGTGCTTTTAGTCTTTCTATTTTTGCAAGTAGAGACATCTTGTTACTTAAATTTTTATCAAACTCACTTTGATATTTTAAATCAGAGAGTTTAAATAAAACTTTATCTTTATTAACGTTATCACCTTCTTTTACAAATATCTCTTTTAGTGTACCACCTTCTAAAGATGAAATAGTCTGTTTATTTGTCGTAGTTATAACTTTTCCATTTGTTCTTACAATATCATCTATCTCAGAGAAGTATGACCAAGTCAGCAAGAAAAGAACTGTGAATGTAATTAACCAAAGAACTTTATGTAAACCACTTGATGTTCTAAGAAGTACTGCTGAAGATAATGATGGCATGAAGTCTAAAACTGTTTTATCATATTTTTTCTTTAATAGATTGTCTTCATTTAATCTTTTAAGTTTCTTTTCTTTTGTTATATCAGAACTAGCAAGAATGAAACCTACATTTTCTCCCTCATCGTTAAATAAAGGTGTAATAATTGTATCTGTCCAAATGTTTTCATCAGAGAAACCTGCATGTTTAATTTCACCTTTCCAATTAGTTTTTAGTTTTCTTGTTTCATTGAATTGATTTTCAAAATTTATTATAGAATCTTTCTTAATTAAAAAAGTATAGGGTTTATTAATTAAATCAGAAGGCTTATATTTAAAAACATTACATAAGTTAGTACTTACGTGTTTTATTATTCCATTAGTGTCAGTTACTGCAAGAATCACATAATTATCAAGAAGCTCTCTATTTTGAAAGGTAAAACTACGTTTTAGATCTTTATCTAATGCTTGCGCTTGTTCCACTTTAATCCTTAAGTTTAGTTTATTTAAATAAATTAATTAATTTTATTCTAATTTTATACAAAACTTCATAAAGATTTGTTAATATTATAATAATTTTTTTTATTGATGTAACAATTACGGAGGCTAGTAGCAATTAAATGACTAAAAAAATAATATTATTTCTTTCTTTGTCCGTTTTTTCTTATTCTTTTACTTTGAGTGATGGTTTTAAAACTGCATTAGAAAATGATATGGAAATAAAAATCAATGAAAACAATATAAAAAATATTAAACTAGATAAAGAGATAGCTAACTCTTTAATGAAACCTTCAATTGATTTTAGTGCAACAGTTCAGTCTTCTAAATCTACAGAAAATAGTAGAACTCCAGACAAAGAGAAGTCTCATACAAAAACAGATGAGTATAAAATCACTGTTACTCAGCCTATTTTTGATGGTTTTGAATCAAGTAATGAAAAACAATTACAAGATTATAAATATAAATCAGCATTATACTTTTATAAAGAGAGTCAAAATAGTTTAGCTTTTGACTATACTCAAAACTATATTAATGTTCTTAAAGAGAAAGATTTACTTACTTTAGGAAAAGAAGCAATATTTATTAGTGAGAAAATACTAAAGAAAGTAGATAGAAAGTTAGAAAGTGGATATGGTACACAGTTAGAATATAATGAGGCTAAAGTTCAACTAGCAGAAAGTAAAGTTAACTATCAAACTCAAAAAATAAACTTTAAAGACTCTATTGAAGGCTTAAAGTTTTATGTACAAATTGAATTTGATTCAAATGAATTAATTAAGCCAGTTTTTAATCACAAATTACCAAAAAATTTAAATGAAGCTATTGCTAAATCTTTTGAAGAAAACCCTTCATTAAAAGTTTCAAAACTTAATTTAGATGCAGCTAAGTATGAAGTTCAAAAAACAACAAAAAACTTTTATCCAAATTTAGATTTTGTAAGTTCATACCAAATAAATGATACTTTTCACAATAGTAATATAGAATCAAATGAGTATAGCGTAGGACTTCAGTTAAATTATAATCTTTATAATGGAGGAAAAGACTCTTTAGAGAAAAGAAAAGCACTTCAATCTGTAAGAGAAAAACAGTTCCTTATAAAGAAAACTGAAAATGAAATTAGAAATGAAATTAGATTAGCTTGGAATAGTTATAAGCTAAATAAAGAAAAAAATGATGCTTTAAAAGAGTATTTAGTTGTAAAAAAAGATGTTTTAGATTCAACAATAAAAGAGTTTGATCTTGGTTTAAAAAGTTTAAACAACTTATTAACAATGCATACTGAATATATTGAAGTTAAACAAGATTATATTCGAAATACTTATGACTTAATGCTATCAAAATATCGAATTCTATCAAGTATTGGAAATTTAAATGAAGTTTTAATTAATGAGATATCAATTCCAAAAAATGAAGATGAACTACCAGACTTATTTAAAAATATTGAGTATAGTTTTGATGAAGTTGAATATACAGAAAATGAGATTGTTCTTCCTGTAGAAGATAAAATATTTGAAGAAAATGCTGTATTAGAAGAGTCTTTTAAGAATAAGTTTTTAAGTGCAGATAAAAACAAATATACAATAAATTTAGCTCTTTCTTTTAGTGAAGAAGATGCTAAAAAGTTTATAGAAAAGAATAAACTAGAAGAAAAGGCTTTTTTCTTTAGTTTTAGATATAAAAATCCACTTCAGAAAATTATGATGGGAGTTTATAATTCAAAAAAAGAAGCATATACTGAAATGAATAAACTATCAAAAAGTTTATTGTCAAATAAACCAAGAGTTGAGAAAATAAAAATTAAACAGAATCTTTTTAAGAAGTATCACTTTACAGAATATACTGAGATAACAAATAAAATATTATTAAAAAAGAGTGAAAAAGAACAAACACTCTCTTCAAAAGATAACAAAAAAGATATAGAAAGAATTTAAGTATGATAAATCAAAATGATAATATAGATTTTAATTCATTAAAAGAGTATGATAAACAAAACTCATTATTAGATTGTCTATCAATTTTTTGTAAAATGAATGGTAGACCTTTTTCTAGAGAATCTCTAATATCAGGGCTTCCTATTGAGAAAGATAGAAATACTCCTATTCTTTTTTCAAAAAGAAATTCAAAAGCACTTTTTTCAAGGGCTGCAAGTAAAGCTGGCTTTAAAACAAGAGTAATGAGAAGTAAACTAAAAGATATTAATTCTTTATTATTACCTTGTATTTTACTTATTGATAATACTCCTGAAGATGATAGATTAGAAGGGTGTATTCTTTTAGGTTTTGATGATGAGTTTAAAAATGCAAGAATCACGCTACCTGAAGCTCCAGATGTAGAGACTACAATCTCTATTGAAGAGTTAGAAAAAAGTTACTTTGGCTTTGCAATACTATTAAAAAAAGAGTTGTCTTTTCAAGAGAATGAATCCGCTTTATCAAGTGTAAAAGAGAGCCACTGGTTATGGGGAAGTGTGAATATTGTTAGAGATGTTTATAGAGATGTAATTATTGCTTCACTTTTAATAAACCTTTTTGTTCTTTCTACTCCACTATTTACTATGAATGTTTATGACAGAGTAATTCCAAATGATGCAAAAGATACTTTATGGTTACTTGCTATTGGTGTTGTTGTTATTTATGGAATAGATATTGTATTGAAGTTTTTAAGGTCTTACTTCTTAGAAACAGCTGCTAAGAAAACAGATGTAATTGCATCATCAATTATATTTGAGAAAGTTTTAGATTTAAAAATGTCTTCTTTACCAAACTCAGTTGGTTCTTTAGCAAATATCTTAAAAGAGTTTGAGAGTATTAGAGGATTTTTAACTTCATCCACTATTGCATTATTAATTGATATTCCTTTTATTTTTATTTTTTTAATAGCAATATATTTTATTGGGGGAGTATTAGTATTAGTTCCAATCTCAATTATTATAATAATACTTATTTATACTTACTACTCAAAAATTAAATTAGCAAATAGTATTAAAGAGTCATATGATGCTGGTTCAGATAAAAATGGTGTACTAATTGAAAGTTTGTCTTCTATTGAAACAATTAAATCTTTAGGAGCAACAGGTTATTCACAATGGAGATGGGAAGAAGCAACTTCAAAGATTGCAGATAAAAGTATTAATACTAAGATGATATCTTCTTCAATTACTACTGTAACATCATTTTTAGTACAACTAAATACAGTAGCTTTAGTAATTTTAGGTACATATTTGATTTCTGATAATAATCTTACAATGGGTGGACTTATTGCAACTATTATTATCTCTTCAAGAACTATTTCTCCAATGGGACAAGTATCTTCTTTATTGTCAACTTTCCAGCATACAAAAACTACTTACGAAGCATTAAATGAAATAATGAACTTACCAGAAGAACACCCTCAAGGGAAAAAATTTGTTGCTAGGCCTGAGTATAAAGGAAAAATTGACTTTAAAAATGTAACCTTTACTTATCCTAACTCAGATAAAGAGACTTTGAGTGATGTCTCTTTTAGCGTAGAACCAGGCGAAAAAATTGGAATAATTGGTAAAATAGGGTCTGGAAAAACTACAGTTCAAAAGTTACTTGTATCTTTATATCATCCAGAAGAAGGTTCTATTTTAATAGATAATATAGATATAAAACAATTAGATCCTTCAGAGCTTAGAAAAAATATAGCATATGTATCTCAAGATATTTTATTATTTAATGGTACCGTTAAAGAGAATATTGTTTATAGAACTCCTCATATTGATGATGACAAGATTTTAGAAGCGGCTGAAATAAGTGGTGTTTTAGATTTTGTTAATAAGCATCCAAAAGGTTTTGATATGCCAGTTGGGGAAAGGGGATCTTTCCTTTCAGGTGGGCAAAAACAAAGTATAGCAATTGCTAGGTCAATTTTATTAGCTTACCCAATTGTTTTATTTGATGAACCAACAAGTTCAATGGATAGTTCAACAGAAACTAAATTCATTAATAACATAAAAAAATATCAAGATGACAAAACTGTTATCCTTGTAACACATAAAACTTCTCTTTTAAGACTTGTAGATAGAATAATAGTACTAGAAGATGGAAAAATTGTCCTTGATGGTAAGAAAGAGGATGTTATAAAGAAACTTTCAAAAGCTTAATATTTAATACTACTTTTTATTAATATATACCAAAGTATACTTTACTAAAAAGCCATAATAATATAATATATTCTTTACAATAAGAATAAAAGGAATTATTATGGCTATTGCAAGAATATCTGACATTAGAGGTTTAGTTACAATTGGTGGAGAAGGTGAAGAAATCTTAAAAAATAGAGATTTGATTTCTGACCATGGTGGTATCTTAACTATTTCAGAGTTTGCAAAGATAATCTTTGAGGATGGAAGAGAAGTAGAAGTTACAGGACCTGTCTCTTTTAACCTAGATAGCTCTTTTTTTAATGAAGGAACTTTTGAAGACTCAATAACACAAATAAGTGACTTAGCTAGCTTAGAATACGTAAATAATATTATTGATGAAACAAATATTGAAGACATAATTATTCCATCGGAATTAGAACAAGTTGAAACTAATAATGAAATTCAAAGTGAACAATTAGATACAACTGTTGAAAATAATAATGATAATGATCCTTTAGAGACTCAAACTAATAATATAGAAAATGAGCCTATTGATATTACTAATGAACTTACTGAAGAAGAAACAGAAACTGAAAATCCGCAAGTTCCAGAAGTTGAAACTCCTGTTGAACCTGAACCAGAAATCCCAGTAGAACCTGAAGGACCAGCAGATACAAGTGTACTAGCACCAACAATCACAGTAGAAAGTACAGGAGAAGATTCAGTATATAATTCTGAAGAGCTAGGAGCAGATGGAACAGTAACAGCAACTATTTCATTACCAAGTGATGCAGCAGCAGGAGATATCTTAACAATTAATGGAGAAAACCAAACATTAACACAAGATGATATCGATGCAGGTTCAGTAACAAAAGAAGTAAACCCAGATACAACAGTAACAGCAAGCATAACAGATGCAGCAGGGAACACTTCAAGCCAAGCAAGCCAAACAGTAGCGCCAGCAGATACAAGTGTACTAGCACCAACAATCACAGTAGAAAGTACAGGAGAAGATTCAGTATATAATTCTGAAGAGCTAGGAGCAGATGGAACAGTAACAGCAACTATTTCATTACCAAGTGATGCAGCAGCAGGAGATATCTTAACAATTAATGGAGAAAACCAAACATTAACACAAGATGATATCGATGCAGGTTCAGTAACAAAAGAAGTAAACCCAGATACAACAGTAACAGCAAGCATAACAGATGCAGCAGGGAACACTTCAAGCCAAGCAAGCCAAACAGTAGCGCCAGCAGATACAAGTGTACTAGCACCAACAATCACAGTAGAAAGTACAGGAGAAGATTCAGTATATAATTCTGAAGAGCTAGGAGCAGATGGAACAGTAACAGCAACTATTTCATTACCAAGTGATGCAGCAGCAGGAGATATCTTAACAATTAATGGAGAAAACCAAACATTAACACAAGATGATATCGATGCAGGTTCAGTAACAAAAGAAGTAAACCCAGATACAACAGTAACAGCAAGCATAACAGATGCAGCAGGGAACACTTCAAGCCAAGCAAGCCAAACAGTAGCGCCAGCAGATACAGAAGCAACAATTACTGTTGATACAGAATTTGTTGAAGGTGGAGATGGCTTTACTTATGATGTCGGTAATGGTGGTAGAAATGCAAATAATATTAATGCTAACAGTACAGAGGAAGCTCTTAATGTTGCAAATGGAAATAATGGCGAAATAGGTGATTTAGTATTTGGGAATGTTAATAATTCATCATTTAATTTGGATAATACAGATGATGTGTTTGTTGTTCAAGGTAATGCAAATAATGTAAATTTAAACCTTAATGGCGGAGATAATACAGTAATATTTGAGAAAAACCCTGGAGCAATAAATATTAATGCATCATATGGAGATGATGTTCTTGTTTTACCTGGAAATCAAAATGATTACGACTTCTCTAATTTAAATGATAATAATGGAATATTAAGTGGTCAGATTTTAGGACCAAATAATACTGTTATTACTATTAATAATTTTGATGCTATTTCATTTGGAGATGGAACAAGTTTAGGAGATAGCTCAATTATACCGACAGATGGAAATGATGTTCTAGAAATTAACGGAACAACTAATGATGTTGAACCAGGACAAACTGTAAAGATAGTAGTTACTGATGAAAATAACAATAGTATTGAAACTACAGCTATCGTACAAGAAGATGGAACATACTCAACAGAAGTTGATACTGATGGTCTAGGTGGTGAGCTTTCAACTTCTGTAGAAGTTTTTGATAAGGCAGGTAATAAAGCAGAGAATAGTGATGCTATTTCTATTGATATTGAAGCAGGGGAACCTACTGTATCAATAGAAGTTGGAGATGCAATACCTACAGTAATAGAAACTGAAGTTGTAGATTCAGATGCAAATTCAGAAGCTGGAATTTATGAAAAAGATGGAAAGTTTTATCAAGAACAAGAAACAAGTGTTGTAGATGTAGAGGCTTTAAGAGAGCTTGGTTACACAATGGATAGTGATGGAAAATTCTTTAAAATAAATGAAGATGATGCAAAAGTTTTAATAGAACAAGAAAAGACTAGAGAAGTAACTAAGATAGTTGATACAGACCCAATAATGAAAGAGGCTACAGAAACAACAACTTTTGAAACAGTAGGACAAGCACATGTTGATGAAGGGGCTATAGTATACAAAAAGTCAGGAGTAAATTTTGATTTTGAACAACCTACATCAAATGTAGAGTTAAGTTTTTCAAACTTTGATACAGGAACTGCAAAAGTTAGTTTCTATGATGAAAATGGAAACCAAGTTGGTAGTTCAATAAATACTAATCATACAAATGATACTCAAGGCTATAGTGTTCCTGATGGAGCTGTGGGAGTTAGAGTATACAATAATACAGGAAGTGGTAATTTTGAAGTAGATACTATTTCATATAGAGGTGAATCAGGAGAAGTTACAGTAGAAGCTGGAGGTTTAATTCCTGATTATGAAGCAATGGCAGAAGAGGGTATTTTCTGGTCAAATACTGAGTCTAAAAATTTAGAACAGACACAAGATATCAAAAATATTGGAAATGTGGGTAATGGAAATGTAAGAGGGTTTAATCCTGAAGACCATGAACAAAGTCAAGTGTTTGACTTTGGTACTGATATGGCAAATAGAAAAGTAACTATTACTGTTGATATGCAAGTAAAAGGTAGCTGGGATAATAACTCTTCTAGTACAAATGATTACTTTAGTGTAAGTGCAAATGGACAAGAAATAGATGTAAATCATTATTCAAATAGATCATGGGGACATGAAAGTGATGATGTAGAGTATATAGGTTGGGATAATAAAGAAAACTTTACTTATGAATATGAAGTTTATTTAGATGAAAATGGTCAAGTTCAATTAGATTTTATGGTTGCATCAACTGCAAGTAATGAAGTAGTTAACATAAAAAATATTGAAGTGGATTATGAAGGTGAAACTGGATGGCAAAAAGAAGTAACAGAAACTGAAACATATACAGAAAGTGTTCTTGTAGATGCGCCAGCAGAAGAGGTTGACCCTTCTGAAATTCCTGGTGGGATACCTTATATCTCAGATGAAGTAGAAGTTGATCCAATAATGACTACAGAACAAGAAGTTGTTGAGTATACATATTCTGTAGATATTTCTTCTGCATTAAGTGATGTAGATGGAAGTGAATCATTAAGTGTAATGATTACAAATGTGCCAGAAGGTGGAGAGCTAAGTTTAGGAACAAATAACGGTGATGGTACTTGGACAATTGAAGTGCCAGAAGGGAATACTTCAATTTCAGAATCACTTACTCTTACTGTTCCTGATGAAATGGAAGATTTTGAATTAGGTGTTACTGCAACATCTTATGAAACAGTAAGTGATGATATTAATAGTGTAACTGATAGTGATCTTGTTGATATCCCTGCTGATGATGAACTTGAACTTGATTTTAATTTATTAAGTAGCTTAAATGAAGATACTCAAGATGAAGAAGAGTCTATATCTGAAGTAACTCAATTAAATCTGCAAGATATGCTTTCAAGTAATGGTGCAGATGAAAGTCTATCTTCTCTTTTAGGGGATGAAAGTTCAGAATCTAAAAGTGATAGTAATAGTTTAGAAAATAATGAAAAAAATGAATCTTCTGAAGATCAAAGTCAAGTACAAAGTGCATTTGATAAATTACAAGAGGCTAGTTCAAACTTAATGGCACAAAGTGAAAATGAAATTACAATAAGTGATGATGAACATTAATATTAAAAAAGGTCTTTTTAAAGACCTTTTTTATATAATCATTTTTCTTTTTTGACCCCGTCGTCTAGTGGCCAAGGACGTCAGGATTTCCTCCTGAAGACGGATGTTCGAATCATCCTGGGGTCGCCAACTATTTTATGGGCTTTATAGCTAATTTAAGTTTTACTAGAATTTAATCTTTCCAACCTATTTCCAACTTTGTATAGATAATTATTTAAAATAAAAATAACTTTAAATATAAAAATTAATTTTTTAAAATTATATAATATATCCTATTATTTACTTTAACTCACTTAATAAAAATGAACTTTTTTTTATTAAATGAACTTCTCTTAAACTATATTTAAGTCTCCAAAGGCCCTTAAATTGGGCATCTATTTTTTTAGACATCCTCAAAAAATAATTGTAAAATTTTCAAATAAGAACTTAAAAATCAAATAAAGGTTAATTATTATGAATAATTTAAATAATAGAAAATATGAAAGTGTTCTTCGATCAATAAATAGTAATGAACAGTATAAATATATGATTACATTCAACCAAAGAACAACTGCAAAAATAATTGGAGTAAGCGATAGCACTTTAGAAAATTGGAGACGTGAAGGTATTGGTCCTAATTTCAAGAAAATTGATAGTGGTAGAAGAGGACGAGTATTATATTTAAAAACAGATATAGCTTTGTGGTTATCACAAACAATTGAGACTCTGTAAAGGTCATATCAGTATGGAAAAAGAAAAGCTAAATAATATTGCAGATTTTACAGTTATTAAACACTTACCTCGGGTTAAGTTTAATTTATCTAATAACGACTATTGCATAGCAAGTGCAATTTATACACTAAGTCATAATCCAAGCTCAAAATTCGTTGGTTGGTACTATGGAAAAATTGAAACATTGGGAAAGAAATTTAATTTAGGAAGAAGTACTTCATACAACTGTGTTAATAAATTAATAAGTTCAGGGTTAGTAGAAAAAAATGAAGAAACAAATTTTCTCAAGACTACGAAACTTTGGTGGGATGAGTTTGAATCTATCAAATTAGTAAGAAGTAAATAGTAGTCCATTATTTGGACAAGTGTTTAAATAGTAGAAATGATAGTCCAAAAAGTGGACACATATAACTATAATTAATAAGGAAGAAGATGAAGACTACTTATGAAGATAAAATAGAGCTATTTGATAGCTTTTATGCATGGTTAAAAGAAGATGGTTTAAAGCCTTATAAAAGTGAAAGGCTTCATAGAAAAGCTATTTTCTCAAATTTGATTAATGATGAAAAATTGACATTAGAAAATTTTAAAGACTTTCTTGATTACAAGAAAATAAATGACATGATAGATAAAAGAATTATCTATAAACAAATAGACTCAATTATCATTAATATTGAGATAAAACAAAATTATTATATTATCTTAACTAAAGAGAGTAAAATTAAAGTATTGAAGAAGAATATTGATGAATTAATTGGTAAATGTATAAGAGATGAACATGGCTGATTATGTTCAAGTTCGTTTTGAAACATGTTCTTCTTCAATCGCTCAAATTAATCATGATTTTCGTTTATCAAAAGTTAGTTATTTAAGAGATAATATGTTTCATAACAAATACAAAAACTCTTACATGAAATATGATTCAAATATTGTAAAACAAAAAGTAAAAAAATCTTATAAAGAATATAATAAGATATTCAGAGAAAATCATAAAAAGAAGCATGGTAATTATAGAAATCTAACAAAGGGAAAACAATCTGATTTCCTTTCAGGGGTAATTACATTAAGCCCATCCATTAATGAAAAACTAAAAAATAAAGAACTTACTAAAACTCAACTAGAAAAATATTTTAGACAGGCAGTAAAAAACATTCAATTAGAAATTAAAAAAGCTGTAAGAGAAGATATTGAGCTTTTTTATTTTGTTATTCACTATGATGAAAAAACACCTCACCTACATTTTTCATTTGCAAATCATACAAGTCAGGGACAAAGTGTTCATATGAAACTGAAAGAGTATGGTAGAAGTAAGTTTCAAGATGCAGTAGGTGAAGCATTTAAAGAAATTAATTTTGTTCGAGGTAAACGTAAATCAACTACAAGACATTTGAAAGTAGTAGAAATGCATAAAGCAGAGTTAAATGATTTAGAAAACCAAATAAAAAAACAAATTAAAGAACTTCAATCGAAGAAAAAAGAATTAAAAAAATCATCAATAAACATAACAAAACTAAAAGTAGAGTTAGATTCCATTGATAAAGCTATCAAAACTGCTCGTATAAGCTTAAAAGATAAAGAAACTGATGTAAATAAGCTCACAGAACAAAAAGCTTTTTTAGAAGAAAAGATAAAAGATTTAGAGCCCATTGGTGATGACTATAATGTTTACAGTATTCAAGCTATTTTAGATTATGTATCACAAGTAAAAGAAATTGAAGTTAAAAAAGGATTGTTAAAAACGGAACAACAAACTCTTACTCTATTGGATAAGGATAAATTAGTAAAGATATTAAAGCCTTATAATGAGAAGCTTTTAGAAGTTAAAAATGCACCACTTATTAACAAAAAAGCTCTTGATGAAGTTAAAGAATTGAAAAAGCAACTTAGTTTATCTGAATCAAAGAAGAACTCATATCTTGGACTGAATACAAAATTAAATAATGAAGTTCAAGAGTTAACGTTAAAAATACAAGAATTAGAAGATAAGTATAGTGATTATGAAGATTATAAATCTGGTTATGAAAAAATGGATGCATTCTTAACTAAAATATCTGATATTTTAGAATGTGAAGATGAATATGAAGATATAGAAAATAGTGTACTTAAGTTAATGAATAAAGAGAATATTCATGTAAGAAAACAAAATTCCATTAGGTATCATTGATGGGGTTTCAAAAGGGGGCGACGTACCCCTTTGCTTGCTAACCTATTACTATAAGTGAGAGGTTAGTAAGTTTTATTTTCATAAAAGATAAAAAGGATTAATATGCAAATAGAAGATATAAATAGATATTTAGAAGTTAACAAAGATAATTTGAATATAAATGAGGATTCAAATTTATCTTATGTAGAAAAAGTACAATTAAAAGTTTATTTGGCAAGTTTAGAAATGAAAAAACATTTTACTAAAAAGATTGATGTTGAGTTGGAACCTATTCCTAATGAAGTTGAAGAAAATAAATCTTCTAAAAAACCAATTGGTATAAATAAAAAACATAGACTTTTATAATAAAGAGTACCTTATTATCTATATAAAAACAATATAAAGATATAATAAGAAATCTTATATATGGAACTCTCTTATGACAGAAGCACAAACAAGATTTGATTTAATAGACATAGAACTAAATAATAGTGGTTGGAATATAAATGATACTCTAAAAGTAATTCAAGAGTATGAAATAGAATTAGATGACAACTTACCTGCATTTTTTGATAAAACAAAAAGATATGTTGATTATGTATTATTAAATAAAACTGGACATATAATTGCTGTTGTTGAAGCTAAAAGAGATAATAAAGCTGTCCAAAGTGCTAAAACACAAGCTGAATATTATGCAAGAAGAATTAAAAATAAACAAGGTTTTACTCCATTTATTTATATTACAAATGGAAATGAAATAGAGTTTTGGGATAGTGAAAATGGAGTTCCAAGAAAAGTATTATCTTACCATTCATTAGAAGATTTAGAAACTTACAGAAAAAGAAATGAAAATAATATAGTTTTATCACCTGAATTACTAAATAAAAATATTGCAGGGAGACATTATCAAGTTGAAGCTATTACAAGAACACTTGAAAAATTAAATGATAAACATAGAAGTATTTTATGGGTTATGGCAACTGGAACTGGTAAAACAAGAACTATTATATCTTTGGTAGATATTTTATTAAGAGAAGGTTTTGTAAAAAGAGTTTTATTTTTAGCAGATAGAAGAGAATTAGCAAGACAAGCTATGGATAATTTCAAAGAACATTTACCAAACCAATCAAGACAAAGAATTGAAACAGAAACTTTTGAAAAAGATAAAAGGTTATATGTATCAACTTATCAAACTATGATGTCATTACTTAAAAAAACAGATATTAGTCAAGGTTTCTTTGATTTAGTAGTTGCAGATGAAAGTCATAGAAGTATTTATAATTACTATGGACAACTATTTTTAAAATTTGATGCTTTAAAATTAGGACTTACTGCAACACCTGTTGATTTTATAGATAGAGATACTTTTAAGTTTTTTGGAACTGATAGAGGTAATCCAACTTTTGCATATACATATGAACAAGCTATTGAAGATAACTATTTATGTCCTTATGAAGTTATGAATATAAAAACAAAATTTCAAGACAAGGGAATTAAATTTGATTTACTTTCAAAAGAGGAACAAGAAAAATTAAAAAACAGTGGTTTTAGTGAAGAAGATATAGATTTTGAAGGTAGTTCTATTGAGAAAATGGTTATCAATGATGACACAAATAGAAAAATACTAACCACTTTTATGGATAACTGCTATAAACACCCAATTACAAACTTACCTGCAAAAACAATTATATTTGCTGTAAGTAAGCCTCATGCATATAGATTAGAGAAACTATTTAATGAACTTTTTCCACAATACCACTCAAAAGTAGCAAAGGTTATTGTATCTGAACTAAACAATACAGAAGAACTAATTAAAGAGTTTAGGGATGTAGATAGTGGTTTTAATATTGCTATTTCTGTTGATATGTTAGATACTGGTATTGATGTTCCTTCTATTATGAATTTAGTGTTTGCAAAACCTGTATTTAGTAGAGCTAAATTTTGGCAAATGATAGGAAGAGGAACAAGACTATATGATGAAGTTTTCACAAAAGAAAAATTTGTAATATTTGATTTTTGGGGTAATTTTGAATACTTTAATGATAAGCCAGAAGGTTTTGAACCAAAAGAACAAATCTCTTTAAACAGAAAAATATTTAATGAAAATATACAACTACTTAAAAACTTAGATAATGAAGAGTTTGAATATGTAAAAGAAGAGATAAGAGAACAAATAAACTCTTTACCCAAAGAAGACTTCTTTATAAAATCAAAAGCAACACTTTTATCAAATGTAAATGAAGACTTTTACAATAACCTTAAATCAAACCTTTTAGCACTTGGAAATATATCTGAACTAATTGATAGAATAGAAGTAAAAGAACCACAAGAATTACAATTTAGAGTGAAAGTTAAAAAACTTCAAAATGTAAAAATCAAAAATGATACAAAACTAATAGAGAAATATATCAACTCTATTTTAAATGATATAGAAAGAGTTAGAATTAATAAATCACTAACAATAGTAAAAGATAATTTAGAACTATTAGATAAATGTAGTGATGGAAAGTATTGGTTTGAAATAGATTTTAACACTACAAATGAAATAACTGATAAATTAGCTCCTTTAATGAAATATAAATCAAAAAATGAAGTTCAAGTTGTTCATTTTGATTTAGAAGATGCAATTTCAACTATTACAGATATTGAAATAAATCACCCATCAGTAAATATAAAAGAGTATGAAAAAAGTTTATTAGAAACTTTACAAAAGATAATAAACCAATCTGAAACTTTACAAAAACTATTTATTGGTGCTCCACTTGATAATGAAGATATAGAAAACCTAAAAAATGATTTAATAAAACAAGGTTTAGATACTGAACAACTATGTAAGATATTTGATTGTAAATCAAATGATATGGTTGAGATTTTAAGCAATATCATCAATAAAAAAGAGTATAAACTTCCTTTTTTACTTGATAAATTTATAGAAACACATACATTAAACTCAAATCAAATTGAGTTTATAAAAGCTATAAAACACTATATAAAAGAAAAACATAATATTACAAGAAAAGATTTAATGCAAAACCCATTTACAAAATATCATAAAATGGGAATATTAGGAATGTTTAAAGGTAGCCTAATGAATGAACTAGTTGAGATAATAGATGACAAGGAAACTGCTGTATGATAGATACAATAAGTAATCATATTTTTAATCCTATTAGTGGAGAATGGGGTAAAGATATTGATGATGCTGATAAAAATAAAAGATATGTATTAAGAACTACAAACTTTACAAATATTGGAAAATTAAAACTTGATGATATAGCAGAAAGATATATTGAACCGAAAGTATTTGATAAAAAAAGATTAGAATATGGAGATATAATAATTGAAAAATCAGGTGGAAGTGATACAATTCCAGTTGGAAGAGTTGTGTATTTTAATATAAAAGATAATAATTATACTTGTAATAATTTTACAAGTATTATAAGATGTAAAGATAGTTTGAATTCAAAATATTTATTCTATTCACTATATTTTAATCATAAAAAAGGAATTACTTCTTATTATCAAAATAAAACAACAGGTATTAGAAATCTTCAACTAAAAAGATATATTGACACAACAATTTTAATCCCACCACTTCAACAACAAGAAAAAATAGTAAAAGTTCTTGATTTAACTTCAAATCTAATAGAAAAACAAAAAGAACTTTTAGAAAAATATGATTTATTTTTAAAATCAAAGTTTATTGAAATGTTTGGAGACCCAATTAAAAACCCTATGGAGTGGGAAACTGAAAAATTAGGTAAATTAGCTGATTGGAAAGGTGGAGGAACACCTTCAAGAAAAAAACCTGAATATTTTGATGGAGATATTCCTTGGATTACTACAATTTCATTAGGAAAAATTTACATAAATGAAGAAGATGCAGTTGAATTTATTACAAATGAAGCAGTAAATAATAGTGCTACTAAAATTATTCCTAAAAATTCTATTATAATTGGAACAAGAGTAGGAGTAGGAAAAGTATCAATAAATAAATCAGAACTTTGCACTAATCAAGATATTATGTCAATGACAAATATATCAACTAACTTATCAAACATATTTTTATATTTCTTTATAAATTATTACAATGATTTTCTAAAATCACAACAAAGAGGTGCTACAATTCAAGGTATTACTGGACCAGTATTAAAAGACTTAGATACTATTTTACCACCAATAGAACTACAAAATAAATTTGCTTCAATAGTTGAAAAATGTGAGACAATAAAAGAAAAAGAAAATCAAAAACTAAAACAACTTGAAGATTTACATAACTCTTTAATGCAAAAAGCTTTCAAAGGGGAAATAGTTTGAATATTGATAAAATTATTGAAATTATCAAACTATTTAAACCAAGTTTTTACAATAAAATAACTTGGACTATTGTGATTGCAGGACTTGCTTTACTTGGAACACCACTATTTGAAAAAATATTAAATGCTATTTTAGAAAAAGAATATAGCATTACAATTACTGATGACAAAGATAGTTTAATTGGAGTTTTATTAGTTGTTATTGCATTGATTTACAGTTTAATCACTTCATATTTTGAAAAATACCTATTACATAAACAAGCTAGCTTAGAAAAAAAATCAATTATTGAAAAAGATAATATTCTTTTTAATAAATTTTTAAAAGAACTTCCATCAAATGGAAGTATTGAATTTTTGAAAACTCATTCTTTTGGAGATAGTTTTCAACTTGAAGAATTAAGACAAATTATGGATTTTCAATGTGAATGGAATAATGCTGAATATGAATTTATAAATGAAGATTTAGAAATAATTAGAAAAGAACTATATGAAAATATTAGTAAATTTATTTATAAAAATAGTATGGGCAGTTATTCTCAAAGAAATGGCTGGTTTTCAACTATTCCAGATAATTGTCAGGGTGAATGGGATTTACCAAAACAAGTTATTGAAAAAATTGAAGAAATGAATGATTTAGCTAATAAAGTTGTTGAATCACATCAAGAATTAGTTAGATTAGGAAGAAGAATCTTAAATATTAGTAATTTAAATAATCAAAATAATATAAGTAAAGAAAAATATATAAAAAAAGATAAAGAATTATTTGAAAAATTTTTATTATGTTTGCCAACAGAAGGAACAATAGAATTTATCAGACATAATGATTTTTATAATATGTTTAGAGATTCAAAAATAGAACCTTTACATAAAATTGTTAGATTTTGGAATAGTGCTGAATATAAATTTCTGAATGAAAACATTGAAATTTATAAGTTAAATCTTATAGAAAAAATAAAGCTTTTTTTAGAAGAAATTAGTGATAAAACTTTTTATATAAATGATGAATTTGAATTTAGACAATTAAATAAAAAATACAATTCATATGAGCAGAATATGAATAATGCAAAAGTTTTAAATAATTTAGCAGATGATGTGTATAAGGCACATCAAGAATTTATTATAGAATGTAATAAAGAACTTAATAAGTAAAAGGTAAAAAATGTTCGTAAGAAGTGAAGTAAAAAGTAAAATTGATAGTATTTGGAATAAATTTTGGAGTGGTGGAATTGCTAATCCACTTGATGCAATACAACAAATAACAGCACTAATATTTTTAAAACTTTTAAATGAAAATGATAATAAAGCTATTTTACAAAGTTCATTTACTGGTGAAAAATATGTATCGCTTTTTGAAAATGACAAAATGGCTAAGTGGGATAACTTTAAAGAGTTAGATAGTGAAACTATGCTTGAAACAATTAGAGATGAAGCATTTCCTTTTATCAAAAAATACAATGAAGGAAGTGAGTTTAATAAATCACTTAAAGATTTAGCATTTATTATTACAAAACCATCATTATTAAGTGAAACGGTTGATGGAATTGACCAAATATTTGATATATTAGAAGAAGATGAAGAGGGGTTTATGGATAGCTTAGGAGATATGTATGAATATCTTTTAAGTGAAATATCTTCAAGTGGTAAAAATGGACAATTTAGAACTCCTAGACATATTATTCAAATGATAACTTCTCTTGTAAATCCTCAAATTGGTGAAAAAGTATTTGACCCAAGTTGTGGAACAGCAGGATTTTTAGTAAGTGCTTATTCTCATATGCTTCAACCATATACTGAAAAAGGTGGAAAATTAGGAGCTAATTTAACAGATACTAACTTATGGGAAAAACTATCAAATGAAACATTCTATGGAAATGACAGTGATATTTCAATGATTAGAATATCAATGATGAATATGATGTTGCATGATATTTCTAACCCTCATATAAAACAAGCTGATACACTTTCAAAAGGTTATAATGAAAAAGATATGTATCAAGTAGTTTTAGCTAATCCACCATTTAAAGGAAGTATTGATAAAGAAGACCAAAATGAGAACTTCTCTATTACTTCAACTAAAACAGAACTTCTATTTTTAGATTTAATTGAAAGGGTTTTAGATATTGGTGGTAGATGTGGGGTTATTATCCCTGATGGTGTTTTATTTGGAAGTAGTAAAGCACATAAGACATTAAGAAAAAATCTTTTAGAAAAAAATGAATTAAAAGCAGTGATTAAAATGCCAAGTGGTGTATTTAAACCTTATGCAGGAGTATCAACAGCTGTTTTAGTTTTTGTAAAAGGTGGAACTACTTCAAAAGTTTGGTTCTATGATATGGAAGCAGATGGATATAGTTTAGATGACAAAAGAAATAAAATTGAACAAAATGACATACCTGATATTTTAGAACAATATACTAAAAAAGATACTGAAGATTATAAAGAAACTAAAAAACATTTCTTTGTTGATATAAAAGATATTAAAGATAATGATTTTGATTTATCAATCAATAGATATAAAGAGATTGAATATGAAGAAGTTGAATATGCTCCAACAGAAGATATTTTGTCTGAAATTGAGAGTTTATCAAGTGATATAAATAAAGATTTAGGTGAGTTAAAAAGTCTTATTTAATACTTGTGAAAAATAACTATTTTTGGTATAATATATTTATGCTTCATTAAAGAAACTTATGTTTCAGTGCTTAATAAGCCAAGGTTTTTAACCTAACTTGTTATTGGGGAACAAATTGATTTATAGATAATGTTATAGTTATCCTTAAAATCTTAAAGTAATCTTCCAATAAACCTTAATGTGTCCCATAGATAACCTATAAATTCTTGGAGCACTTAAAGGTCATTATGGTATCTATTGTAATTTATAAAATTTAGGAGCACACTGCATTTGCAGGAGATTTTATGAAAGGAGATAGATATGAAAGATTTTTTTAAAACTATTTTGAAAAAACTAATTGCTCACTATTTAGTTGAGACAATTCAAGCTGTAATGGCTTTACTTTATATGAAAAAGAGGATTATAAAATTAAGTATCAATGTTCTCTTTACAACTGTAAATCAGAGAGGAAACTCTCTGCTTACTTACTAATTAGTGATTTTAACTATTATAAAAAACTAAGAAAAGATTTTAAAAATAATCCTTGTTCAGGTTATAAATACTTTGATAAAATTGAAGAAACTAATAGAGAATATTTTAAATGTCTTCCAAAAACAGAATATATTCATAAAAGATTAAAAAAACTTTTTGATAATTTACCAAAAGAAGAATATTTAAAATCAGGTATAAAAAAACAATCATATATTACAAATGCAAAATCTCATATAGAAAGTAATCATTTTTTTCTTATTGATATAACAAGATTTTTCCCTTCAATTACAAAGAAATATATTAAAAAAGAATTGATTTTAACTTATAAACAATCAAGTGATGTTGCAGAATTTATTTCAAATGCCATAACAGCACCACAAAAAAAATCAAATGGAATGAGAGCACTAATTACTGGTAGTCCATTAAGTCAATATTTTTCATATGTTATAAATAAAAGAATGTTTGATGAACTTTATGATTTAGCAAAAAGTCAAGGAGTTAAGTTTTCTGTTTATGTTGATGACATTTCTTTTTCTTCAAATAATATTATAAGTCATAATTTTTTGAGAAAAGCCTTTTATATAATAAAGAGTAATGGTTTTGATATCAGTAAAAACAAGCCTGATAAGAAGAAATTTTATAGGGGTAAAATTGGTATAAATTCTATTATTACTGGTGTTGTAATGACAAAAGATGGAATGTATATTCCAAAATCAAGAGAGAATAAAATTAAAATTCAATTAGAAGAACTTCAAAGAATTAAAAAATCTACTATTGAATTTAAAAAACTTTATGAAAAAACAATATCTTCTATACACCAAGCTATACAAGTAAATTCTTTATATGAAAAATATTTGATAGAAATTCAACAATTAAAAAATAATTTTACAAATTAAAAAAAATGATATATCATTTTAAACACTTGAAGCAATACATTTTCTCGATTAAATACTACATTTTATAAAAGGATGTTTTTCTTTTTATAATAAATTAAGGAAGTGTAAAATAGTTTTAAAAAAGAAGGAGACTGTTTAGAGTTTTGTGTCAAATCCTGATAGTTGAATAAAACTATATCATATTCATAATTATTTGTAAATTTAATTCCACAAATAATAAATCAACTTGACAAACATATTTTATTATATTAGAATATTCTAATATAATTATATTGGAGTTTATATGAGTGAAGAATGTTATAGAGAGTCAAGTAATATCAGTGAAGTTGAAAAAGCTAAGAGTTTTATTTCTGATAATCATTTAGAGATAGAAAAAGAATCAGAAAAATTAGCACTACTGTCAAATAGTGTTAGACTAAAAATTGTATTACTACTTAAAAACTTCAATAAACTTTGTGTATGTGACATTGGTGAAATATTAGAAGTTAATCAATCTGCAATTTCACAACACCTTAGAAAATTAAAAGATGGTGGAATATTGAATAAATCAAGAGAAGGTTTAACTATTTACTATTTTATTGATGAAGTGAATAACCCTGATTTAATAGGTTTATTAGAAAAAATATTTTTATTCAAGGAATAAGTATGGAATTTATATTAAATTTTTTGCAAAGCTTTTGGGAACTATCAGTAATGATAGGTCTATATGTTTTAATTGGATTAATTTTTGTAGGAATAATCCACCTATATATTTCAGAAGATTGGATTAAAAAACATTTAGGTGAAGATAATAAATATAGTGCTTTAAAAGGGGCATTATATGGTATTCCTCTTCCTCTTTGTTCTTGTGGTGTAATACCTTTGGCTACAAGTTTAAGACAAAAAGGTGCTTCTAAAAAAGCTGTGACAAGTTTTTATATTACTACTCCAATGACTGGAATTGATTCAATTATAGCTACATATGGAGTATTTGGTCTTCCAGTGGCAATAATTAGAGTTATTTCAAGTTTCATTAGTGGAGTTGTCGCTGGTAGTTTTGTAAAAGAATCATATGATGACATTCAAGAAGAAGAGAAAAAGTCTTGTTGTAGTTCTTCTTGTTGTGGTTCTTCTTCTAATGAAGTAGTAAAAGAGAGTCAATTTAAAAAAGCATATGATTATGCAATGAATGAAGTTTTTAGTGATTTAGCCAAACCAATGTTTTATGGGCTAATATTAGCAACTTTATTTTTACTTTTAATTCCAAATAATGGGGTTGAATTTTTAAATGATAATTTGTTTATCGCTTATGCATTAGTTTTTTTAGTTGCATTACCTTTATATGTATGCTCTATTTCAGCCATTCCTATTGCTTTATCAATGTTAGCAGTTGGAGTAAGTCCTGGAGTAGCTTTTATTTTTTTAGCAGCAGCTCCTGCTACAAATATCATTACAGCAGGGATTATAAAGAAAATTCTTGGAAATGATGTCTTAATAATATATCTTATCTCAATTATTGTAGTCACTGTTTCATTTGCATTAATGATTGATTTTGCATTTCCAAAAGAATGGTTTGTTTATACATTAGATAGTTTAGAAAGTGAATCAAAATCAATACTTGATATAGGTGGTGCTATTATATTTTTAGTCACTATGTTTTATTTTGTTGGTAAGCAATGGATTAAGTCTATATCTTCAAAAAAGAATTAAAGTAGCCATCTAAAAAAGATGGCTATTATACTTATAGTTTTAAATACTCAATTGATTATCTAACCTACCTTCAAAAAATATTGTAAGTTGAGAGATTGTAAGAGACCAATTCCTAACTGGCATAGTCCATTTTTTATTTGCATTCTGAATTCCCATATACAATAGTTTTAAAAGTGAATTTTCATTTGGAAAAGCTCCTTTAGTTTTAGTAAGCTTTCTAAATTGCCTATGTATTGATTCAATAATATTTGTAGTATAGATAATTCTTCTAATATCTTCAGGATATTTAAAATAGGCAGATAAGTTTTCCCACTTGTTTTTCCAAGATTGAATTACAATAGGGTATTTTTTACCCCACTTATTTTCAAGTTGAACTAATGCTTCTTCTGCTGATTCTTTTGAAATAGCTTGATAAATAAGTTTTAAATCTTTCATAAACTCTTTTTGGTTTTTTGAAGCAACATATCTAATTGAATTTCTAATTTGATGAACAATACATAGTTGTATTTCAGTATTAGGAAATATAGCATTTATAGCTTCTGGAAATCCTTTTAAACTATCTATTGAAGCAATAAGTATATCTTCTACTCCTCTATTATTTAAATCAGTTAAAACCTGTAACCAAAAATTAGCTCCTTCATTTTCTGACAGATATAATCCTAATATCTCCTTTTTACCATTTAATCCAACTCCTAAAACAGTATAAACAGCTTTAGATATATATCTTCCATTATCTTTAATCTTATAGTGTATTGCATCAAGCCACACAAAGGGGTAGATTGATTCAAGTGGTCTTTGTTGCCATTCTTTTAATAATGGTATAACTTTATCAGTAACAGCACTTATTGTAGCTTTAGAAAAACTCATTCCATACATTTCTTCAATATGTTCAGATATTTGACTATAACTATTTCCTAAAGCATACAAAGATAGAATTTTTTGTTCTATATTATCTGACATATGAGTTTGATGTTTTTTAACTATTTGAGGCTCATAAGAACCATTTCTATCTCTTGGAACATCAAGTTCAAATTCACCAACACTACTTTTCATAGTTTTAATAGATTTACCATTTTTTCTATTTTTATTTATCTCAGAAGTTAAATGAGACTCAAGTTCAGCTTTTAATACAGCTTCTGTAAGTTGTTTAATAAGAGGAGCTAAGACTCCATCTTTACCATCTATTTTTGAACCTGCTTTTATTTGTTCAAGTGCTTCATTTAAATCAAATGTTTGATTCATTGTTCAATCCTTTAGAATTATAAATTCTATCAGACTGACACAAAATTTCTAACACTCCCAAAAGAAGATATATAAATCATATCTATACTTTTTAAATTTATTGATAATACAATATCAGTTTATCATCTTCTGTTTCATTATCTATAACTCCAATTATAGGATTGTAATCCCGAAAAGTATTTTCAGTTAGTACTTTTATATAGTTATTTAAATCTAAAAGTGATTTCTTTTTTTGAATATTAAATACCATTATTATATTCTTTGATTTTGTATCTAAAGCCTTTTTATTGAAATCATTAATATTTACAATTAATTTTTTTATTGGATTCATTTTCCCAAATAGAAAAGTTAAATCATATTCATCAGGGTTTAGCTCTGATGATTCTTTTATAAGCTTGAAATCTCTATCTAACTTGATTAAAGTATCATAGTTTCTAAATTCTTCCTTTAAGTAAATACTATGATCAATATAATCATTAATTTCTTTAAATCCACATTCAGAACATGTAAAATCAAAGTTATTTTTTAATACGATAGCTTTAATATTACAATGTGGACAAACCCAATTCATGTAAATAGTCTCATTTATAGTACTTGAATTTTCATTATAGTTCATGATTTACCTTTTAGTATAAATTTTTAATTGCTTCTCTTCCACTATCAGGAGATAGTTTTGCATATCTTAAAGTCATTTTTATATCTTTATGATTCATAAGTTTCTGAATTGTAAAAATAGGTGTTCCATTTATTGCTAAGTGACTTGCAAATGTATGTCTAAGTGTATGAAATACTATTTTATTTTTTCTATCATTCTCTTCAATATCATTATTAAACAAATTATCTAATAATGCTCTTAATCTCCGCTCAGGATTTGAAATAAAGAGTTTATTCCTAATATCATGGTTTATAATGTAGTTCTCTAGTAATTGACTTAATTCCTTTGTTAAAAAAGCTTTATAGGTACTTTTATTTTTAAAGTCTTTAAGTGTTAGCAGCTCATGGGTAAAATCAATATCATTCTTTTGTATGTTTAATATTGATGATAGTCTTGCTCCAGTATTCAATGCAATTTTATATATTAGGTATAAAACATCATCATCTTTAGAACTTTCAAATAAAGTATTTATTTCTTCTTTTGATAAAAACCTTTCCCTTGCATTATCTATTGAAAAAAGTTTTACATACTTTGATACATCATTTTTAACAAAGTCATTTTTTACTCCATATTTGATAATTGTTTTAAATAGGTTTAGAATATTGTTAATTGTCTTCTCTGCAAGTTTTTTATTGTTTTTGGAATAGGTTACACTTTGTAGATACTTTGAAAAGCTATCAATATTTGTTTTATTTAAATTATCAATATCTATATTATTGAAAAAGACTTTAATATATTTGTTGTAGTTTGATTTATCTGTCAATGTACTTCTAGTGTCATTTCTTTGCTCAAAATAAGACTCTGCAATTTTTTCTATAGTTTGTATAGATTTCTTTTTTTTCTTTGATATAGCAGGTGGTTCTTCTCCTATTCGTTGCTTAGTAATTATTTCATTTCTTATTTGATTGCAATAGTTTTCTCTAAAACCTTCTGAGTATTTTCCAATCTTTTTTTCAACAGTTTTATTTTGTTCATTCTTATATGTTATATAATATGTTTTGTCAGGTTTACCATTTGTTTTTGACTCTCGATAATAAATACCAGTAAGTCTAGTTTTTATTCTTGACATTTTCCAACCTATTTCCAACTCAATTTTAATATTTATTGAATTATATAAGTTTTATTGGAAAAAGTCAAACTCTTTAAAGACCTATATAATAAGGTATGTTGAGTAGTATTTTAATATTTAAGGATTATTGAAAAATATACTAGATAAGGATTTCCTCCTGAAGACGGATGTTCGAATCATCCTGGGGTCGCCAACTATCTAATCTTAATTTTTTTAATCTATATTTATATTAAGTAAACATTATTTAGGTTAATATATTCAAATGAAAAAGAAATATATAAAACTAAATCCTTTGATTACGAGTATTGTCTCAATATTTGTTGTTATGGTACTATCTATTACAAGTTATAAATTTTTTATTAAAAGTTTTGAAGAGTTAGAAAGTGAACAAAATATAAAAAATCTATCTTCTTCTTTAGACATTATAAACAAAAAACTTTCTTATATTGATTCCATTATCAATGACTATGCAAAATGGGATGACACTTATGATTTTATTCAAAACAAAGACCAGTCTTATATTTATGAAAACTTCAGAGAAGGAACAAACACCCTTGAAGAGTTAGAAATAGATTTTATAATATTTACAAATTTAAAAGATGAGATACAATTTACTTCAACTGTCCTAAATAAATATTATAAAGATAACAGACATTTAGTAGAAAATATTTTAGCTGAGTTTTCTGAAAGAAAAGAGTTTGTTACTATATATAAAGATAAAATCAAAGATGATAAAGACTTAAGTAAAAACAAGTTTTATTTAGTAAAAAGAGCTATTTCAAATAGTGATAGTACTGCAAAAGTAAATGGATATATTTATGCAGGAAAGTTAATTTCAAATTCAACACTTGATAGTATAAAAAAAGTTTTTAATGAAGTGAAAATCAATGAAGATACTTATTTAGATAATGACATTACATTACAGTCAGAATACCTAAAGAATGTAAAAGTAAAAGTAGCTGCAAATGATAGTTGTTCATGTCTAGAAAATACTATACAAATATACGATGATAAAAATAATTATTCTATGTCATTAATAACTCAAAATAAAAGAGCTTTAATTGAAAAGGGAGAAAATACAATATTTTACTACAATCTTATTATTTCTCTTTTTGTATTTATTGTTTTATTCTTGATTTTTAGAAATCAAAGGTTTTTAGAAAACTATAATAAAGAGCTTGAAAATGAAGTAAGTGAAGCTATAAATAGTCTTCGAGATAAAGATCAGCTTCTTTTCCAGCAATCTAAACTTGCTTCTATGGGAGAGATGATTGGAAATATTGCCCATCAATGGAGACAACCTTTAAATACTTTAGGTCTTTTAATTCAAAAGATTGAAATAAAGTACCAAACAAATAGTTTAGATGAAAAAGCATTAAGTGATATAGTTGAAAAGAGTAAACTGCTTACAAATAATATGTCTGAAACTATTGAAGACTTTATGAGTTTTTTCAATCCAAAAGTAAATAATGAACTTTTTCATATAGATGATATTTTAAGTAAAACATTAACTCTTTTTTCTGCAAGAAACAACTTATGCAAAATAAATCTTGAGAATAAATTAACTTCAAAAAAGAGTATAAAAGGCTCTAAAAATGGTCTTATTCAAGTTTTATTAAATCTTTTATCAAATGCTTCTGATAGTATGAAAGATAAAGAAGAGTGTGTTATTGATTTAACTTTGGAAGAGGATGATAATCATCTTTATATCTTTGTTAAAGATTATGGTTCAGGGATTGATAAAGAACTTATTGAAAGAATTTTTGAACCTTATTTTACAACAAAATTTAAATCACAAGGAATAGGTATAGGACTTTACATGTGTAAGATGGTTATAGAAGAGAATATGAAAGGTTCTTTAATAGCTCAAAATGATAAAGATGGAGCTATTTTTAAAATAACTTTATCATATAGCTAAAGTATTTAAAAGTAATAAGAATATATAATATAAATAATATCTTTTTAGGAAGTAGTTATGATAACAAAAGTATTGTATGTTGAAGACAACTATGATGTTTCTGAAATAATGAAAGATATGTTAGGTGCTTTTTTTGAAGAAGTTTATGTTGCTAAAGATGGGGTAGAGGGCTTAGAACTTTACAAAAAATATGAACCTGAACTGGTTATTAGTGATGTATTAATGCCTAGAATCAATGGAATTGAATTAATAAAAGAGATTCGTAAAGCTAATGAAAATACTAAAATAATACTAATAACAGCAGATAATGATGAAGAATATTATCTAGAAGCTAAAAAACTTAATGTAATAGGGTATTTTAAAAAACCTTTTGATTTTTCTGAACTTCAAAACCTTTTTAATAAACTATAGTTAAATCTCTTATTTTCTACTTTTAAATCTAATAGTTTATCCCATAATCCTAATTTTATAATATAAATAAAAATTTTATATACCACTAAGTTGACACTATTTAAAAATATAATCCTTTCAATAAAGGAGAAATATGAAAAGTTATACAAAAATCGAGTATGATTACTCTATTGTAAAACTATTTACAATGACAACGATTTTGTTTGGTATCATAGGTATGACTATTGGTGTTATACTAGCGTTTCAACTTGCATTCCCAGGTTTAAATAACCTAGCAGGTGAATATGGTACTTTCAGTAGATTAAGACCTTTACACACAAATGGTGTTGCGTTTGGTTTTACTCTTAGTGGTATCTTTGCGTGTTGGTATTATATCGGGCAAAGAGTATTAAAAGTATCTTTAAAAGAATCACCATTCTTAATGGGTGTAGCTAAATTACACTTTGTACTTTACTTCATTACTATTCTTTTAGCTGTAGTAACTCTGTTTATGGGTATTACAACATCAAAAGAGTATGCTGAATTAGAATGGCCTTTAGATATTTTAGTTGTTGCATGGTGGGTACTTTGGGGAGTATCAATTTTTGGTTTAATTGGAGTTAGAAGAGAGAGAACTCTATATATTTCAATTTGGTACTTTATAGCAACCTTCCTTGGAATAGCTATGTTATACCTATTTAATAATATGGAAGTTCCAACTTATTTTGTATCTGGATATGGTTCATGGATTCACTCAGTATCAATGTATGCTGGTACAAATGATGCTATTGTTCAGTGGTGGTATGGACATAATGCAGTTGCCTTTGTATTTACAGTTCCAATTATTGCTATGATTTATTATTTCTTACCAAAAGAGTCAGGACAAAATGTTTACTCTTATAAATTATCAATCTTAGCATTCTGGGGTCTATTATTTGTATATTTATGGGCAGGTGGACACCACTTAATTTACTCAACAGTTCCAGATTGGATGCAAACAATGGGATCTGTAATGTCAGTAGTATTAATTTTACCATCATGGGGATCAGCAATTAATATGCTTTTAACAATGAAGGGTGAATGGCAACAATTACAATCAAATACTCTGATTAAGTTCATGGTTTTAGCATCAACATTCTATATGTTATCTAC